>JBFHPX010000041.1:0-12634 GCA_041592575.1 Alcanivoracaceae bacterium | reverse complement strand
CCCTGAACCATGGATCATTTCCAGTATCGTGACGGCGCATTATTCGCCGAAGACATCGCCGTCGCTGACCTTGCGGAACGTTTTGGCACGCCGCTCTATGTGTATTCGCGGGCCACGCTGGAGAGACATTTCCGTGCCTTTGACGACGCCTTTGGCGGCCACCCGCATCAGGTGTGCTATGCGGTGAAAGCCAACTCCAATATCGCTGTACTGAATGTACTTGCCCGACTTGGCGCCGGCTTTGACATTGTTTCCGGTGGCGAGCTGACCCGGGTGCTGCGTGCCGGCGGCGACCCGGAGAAAATTGTATTTTCCGGCGTCGGCAAAACCGCTGACGAAATGGAGCTGGCCCTGAAAACCGGCATTCATTGCTTCAATGTCGAATCCGCTGCTGAACTGGAACTGCTCAACCTGGTTGCCGGAGAGCAGGATAAAGTTGCCCGCATTGCCATTCGTGTTAACCCGGATGTCGATGCCCAGACGCACCCCTATATTTCCACCGGCCTGAAAGAAAACAAGTTCGGGGTGGATATCGAGGAAGCGCCTTCTCTGTACCAACACGCGGCGGATCTGCCGCATATCGAAGTGATTGGTGTGGATTGCCACATCGGCAGCCAGCTGACCAAACTGACGCCGTTTGAAGATGCCCTGAAACGGGTGCTGGATCTTGTTGATCGCCTGCAGGCAAAAGGCATTCCGATCCGCCACCTTGATCTCGGTGGCGGCCTGGGGGTGCGCTATCGCGACGAGACACCACCACAGCCGGCGGAATACATCGCGGCGCTGCTCAAGCACATTCCGGCTGACATGCCTGTGCATATTGAGCCGGGCCGGGCCATTGCCGCCAACGCCGGTCTGTTTGTTACCAGGGTGCTATACCTGAAGCCAACCACGCACAAGAATTTCGCCGTGGTGGATGGCGCCATGAACGACCTGATTCGTCCGAGTCTGTATTCGGCATGGATGGATATCAGTCCGGTGGTGCCGCACGACGCCGATTGTCGCGAGTGGGACATTGTCGGCCCGGTATGTGAAACCGGTGACTTCCTTGGCAAGCAACGCACATTGGCACTGGAAAGCGGCGACCTGCTGGCAATTCGCTCAGCTGGCGCCTACGGCTTCTCCATGGCCAGCAATTACAACAGTCGCAATCGCGCCGCCGAAATCATGGTCGATGGCGATCAGGCCTATGTGGTGCGTCAGCGCGAAACCTACGACGAGCAGTTGCGACTGGAAAGCCTGTTGCCCTGAACCGGAAACATCAGCGGGCTGGTGAAGCCCGCTCTTGCATTAACATCCATGCCAGCACCTCCTGCTCGGCAACCTGATACACTGCCACGCCGTGTTCGCGGCGCATTTCAGCAACAATCAGGCGTAACTTGGCGCAGGCATCTGCACTAAACAGGGCCTTGCCATCGGCAAAGGAAATCACGCTGTCCGGCTCATCATCCGGGTGAAAGGCAAGATGCTGACTGACCATTTGCTGCCACCAGCGTACCAGGCCCTGATGGCTGCGGTCAGACCAGTCGGGAATGCGGGTTGCATCCACAGGGCCAGTCATTGGCGACTCCTATGCAGCAGGTTCAAAAACAGTAGCACAAACACTGTACATGCGAACAGCCCACAACAATGATGCCACCTTCACCCGGCATCCTTCACGCTGGGCAACTCATTTCAGGACAGCGGCATGATTACCCTGCAGGAAAAAATCCAGATCGCCCGGCCGATCGCCGATTGCTTTCGCTACCTCGCCGATTTCTCCACCTGCGAGCAATGGGATCCGGGCGTCTACCGGGCCGAGAAAGTGACCCCCGGCGCGGCGGCGGCAGGATCCGGGTTTGATCTGGTTCTGAACAGCGCCGGCCGCCGTGTGCCAATGCGCTACCAGCTGTTGAAACTGGAGTCGCCCTACCGGATTGAACTGCGCGGCGAAGGTGATGGCTTCAGTGCCCACGACATCATCCGCTTGCGGTCGCTGGGCCATGACCGCACCGAGGTCGACTATCAGGCAGAGCTACGCTTCGATGGCGCCATCCGCCATCTGGAGTCAGCGCTGAATCCGCTAATGGTACGGATGGGGCGTAAAGCGGTGTCCGGGCTGCAGCGCGCATTGACCCATGAAACCGAAGTGGCGCCACTGCGCACCACCGAGCGACTTGCTTACCGCACCTTGCTACCGGCCGCCATGCGTTTTACCGAGCGCGGCTATCTGGCCATGCCAAACAAGGGTCTGAGCGATTATCTGGATGGCAAGCGGATCGTGATCACCGGCGCCACCTCTGGCCTCGGACTGGCTGCAGCCTGCGAATTGTCCCGGCTCGGTGCCGAGGTCGTTCTGGTGGGGCGCGAGTCGCTTCGACTTGCCCGGGCGGCACGACAGGTACGCGATTTTAGCGGTGCTGTAGCAGACAAGGTTCGTGTCGTGGAAGCAGAGCTGTCATCGCTTGAGGAAGTGCGCCGGGTCGGCGAGCTACTGAATCGCAGCTGTCCGCATATCGACGCACTGATCAACAATGCGGGCGCCCTGTTTGCAGAATACGGCACCACCGTGGACGGGCATGAACGGGCGCTGGCGATCAACCTGCTCTGCCCCTGGCTGCTCACCGAAAAACTGCTGCCGGCTCTCTCCCGCAGTCGCGGACGGGTGATCAATGTTGCCAGCGGTGGCATGTATCTGCAGCCACTGAAGCTCGATGACATGCAGTACCTGAACGAGGCCTACGACGGCAGCAAGGCCTACGCCCGTGCCAAGCGCGCATTGACGGCGGTTACCGAACACCAGGCATCACAGCATCCGGAAATTTTCTTCAGCAGCATGCATCCGGGCTGGGCCGCCACGCCGGGCGTGGCGAAATCGTTGCCGGCGTTCAACCAGCGCATGCAACGCTGGTTACGGGACGCGCGTATGGGGGCCGATACCATGGTGTGGCTGGCCAGCAGTCGCGCGCCGTTATCTTCGACAGGAAAGTTCTGGTTCGACCGGCGGCCGGCGCCTACCGCGGTGCTGCCGGGAACAGAGGTCAGCAGCAAACAACGCGCAGAGCTGATCAACTGGCTGGAGACCACCCTGTGAAAATTTTCTGCGCCATCCTGATCTCCGCGCTACTTGGTGGCTGCTTTGCCCGTGCTGTTACTGATACGCCCATAGAAACGGTGACCTACACTCCTGACGGCTGGCCAGAGCCACTGCAGGCAGATATCTGGCATCCACGGGGCGACGGCCCGCATCCGGCCATGTTGATGGTGCACGGTGGTGGCTGGGAAAGACGCAGTCGCGAAGACATGGACAAGCTGTGTCGCCATTACGTTGCCCAGGGCTATGTGGTGATGAATGTCAGCTACCGCCTTGCACCAGGGCATACCTACCCGGCCCAGATACACGATTTGCAGCAGGCGATGCACTGGCTGCATCGGCACGCAGACGAGCTATCCGTTGATCCGCAGCGCGTTGCTGCATTCGGTTACTCCGCCGGCGCCCACCTGATCAGCCTGCTGGCGCTGGCCGCCGGCACCGGCGACGCACTGGATAGCCCCCATGGTGGCCTGCGCACTCGTCCGGCGGCAGTCATTGCCGGTGGTTCGCCAATGGATCTGCGCAAATATCCCGGCGGAAAGCTGGTGCCACAGTTTCTTGGCGGACGGATTAATGACATTCCGGAAGTGTTTGCCGCCGCTTCGCCAGTCACCCGGGTACATGATCAGGCGCCGCCGTTTTTTCTGTTTCATGGTGGCAACGACAAACTGGTGACCATTGACCATGCCGAGGAGTTTATTGTCGCCATGCAGCGGGAGAATGTCCCTGCCTCACTTTACCGGCAACGCTGGCGTGGCCACATTCTGGCCTTCCTTGCCATCGGTGATGCGCTGGAGCAAGCCGATCAGTTTCTGGCATCGACGCTGACGGGGGAGGATCAATCAGGAACCGGCGCCGGTAGCGCCGCCAGTAACGCTGGTGGCAGTGGATGGGATTGATGGCTGCCGATCCGGGCGCACACCCAGACAATCTCTCCGCGAGTCAGACATTGATCGCTTCCCTTGGCAAATATTGCCAGCTCCCAGGTCAGGCTGCTGTTACCAATCCGGGCCGGGCGCACACCTATATCAATCAGCTGGTCGAAACGGATCGGGCCAAGATACTCGATCACTGATTTCACCAGATGAAAATCGAGCTGCTGCTCGCGCACCTGAGCATGGTAGTCATACTTGAGTTCGCGCAGGTACTCGTTCAGGGCACAGTCAAACCAGGTCAGATAGTGGGCATTGAAGGCAATACCCTGCATGTCCACCTCGGCATAGCGAACTCGCTGGCAATCAAAAAACGGGTAACGGGCACGGTCGGTCATGGCACTCCCCTCAGTCTGCCGCCATGGTAACTGCCGTCACTCACTGTTCACAGTGGCCGGTGCATTCTGATTGTCGAAGCGGCGCCGCGCCGGTCCCCCAACCGGCACCCTGTCCCCCCGACTCCGCGCTGCTTCGGAACCTGCAAGCCTTGACCGACGGCGTTACCCCGACGCCGTCGGTTCTTTTTTTGCGGCGCACCTGCGCAGCCCGTATCATCACCAGCACCTGGCACGACCTGTTGATCGAATACGGAGCCGTCATGTCCATCAATCAAGCCCTGATGAACCGCGACCTTGCGGTGCTCTGGCACCCCTGCACCCAGATGAAGGATCACGCAACACTGCCGCTGATCCCGATACGGCGGGGCGAGGGCGTGTGGCTGGAAGACTTTGATGGCAACCGCTACATCGATGCGGTCAGTTCCTGGTGGGTCAACATTTTTGGCCATGCCAACCCCCGCATCAATGCCGCGGTAAAAGACCAGCTCGACAAACTGGAGCATGTCATTCTCGCCGGCTTCAGCCATGAGCCGGTGATTGAGCTGGCGGAAAGACTGGTCGGCCTGACCGCACCAGACCTGTCCCGTGTGTTCTTTGCCGATAACGGCTCTTCCGGTATTGAGGTGGCGCTGAAGATGAGCTTCCACTACTGGCAGAATCTGGGCAAGCCGCGCAAGAAACGCTTCGTCACACTCGGCAACAGCTATCACGGTGAGACACTGGCAGCACTGGCAGTGGGCGATGTCGATCTCTATAAGAGCACTTATAAGCCGCTGCTGATGGAAGTGCTGACGGCGCCGAGCCCGGACTGTTTTCACCGCGAGAAGGGCGAGAGCTGGGAACAGTATTCACGACGTCAGTTCGAGGGCATGAAGGCCATTCTTGCCGAGCATCACGAGGAGATCTGCGCCGTGATTGTAGAACCGCTGGTACAGTGCGCCGGCAACATGCGCATGTATCACCCGGTTTACCTGACTTTGCTGCGTGAAGCCTGCGATCGCTATGGCGTCCATCTGATTGCTGACGAGATCGCCGTCGGTTTCGGCCGTACCGGCACCCTGTTTGCCTGCGAGCAGGCCGGCATCACGCCGGATTTCATGGCCCTGTCAAAAGGTCTGACCGGAGGCTATCTGCCGCTGTGCGCGGTGCTGACCACTGACAAGATCTACCAGATGTTCTACGACGATTACGATACCCTGCGAGCATTCCTGCACTCTCATAGCTACACCGGCAATCCGCTCGCCTGTGCTGCAGCGAATGCCACTCTGGATATCTTTTCCAACGACAATGTCATCGAGAACAATCACATACTGTCGGCACATATGGCAAAAGCCCTCGAGCCGCTCAACGATCATCCGCATGTTGCCGAGGTCAGGCAAACCGGCATGATTGCCGCAGTTGAAATGGTCCGCGACAAGGCATCACGCACGCCCTACGACTGGAAAGAACGGCGCGGCCTGCGGGTGTACCAGCACGCGCTGACACGACAGGCATTATTGCGACCGCTCGGCAGCGTCACCTACTTCATGCCACCTTATGTGATTACTCCGGAACAGATTGATCACCTGGCAATTGTTGCCCGGGAAGGCATCGACATCGCCACTCGCGACTGACTTTCTCATCGGGGTGAATATGCGCCGCTTCTATGATAATCAGCCTTTCAGCATTGCCCAGCAGGTAGCGCTCGGCGAGGATGTCAGTCATCACATCAGTCGCGTGCTGCGCATGCAACCGGGCGACGAGATTGTTGTATTCAATGGTCAGGGCGGAGAGTGGCAGGCTCGCATAGACAGCATCGACAAGCGCCAGGTTTGCGTGGTGCCGCTGCAGCATCAGCCGGATGATCGCACCCCTTCATGCAAGGTGCATCTGGCGCTGCCGCTGATCAAAGGTGATCGCATGGACTACGCCCTGCAAAAAGCAACGGAGCTGGGCGCCACATCGTTTCAACTGTTAGCCACTGAACGTACCGATGTGCGTCTTGATGGTGGAAGAGCGGAGAAGCGCATGCAGCATTGGCAACAGGTGATAATCAGCGCCTGCGAGCAATGCGGACTGAACCGTGTGCCGACCTTACATGCTCCGACTGCGCTGTCTGAATATCTGCAGAAGAAGCGGGAGGGTGGTTGCCTGATCGCCCACCCCGGCGAAGCGGCGATTGGTATGGCAGCGTTGCAACAGGCCGACAGCATCCACCTGTTGACTGGCCCGGAAGGTGGCTTCAGCCCGGCGGAGATTGATCTGGCGCGGGCACAGGGCTTTCAGCCGTTTGCATTGGGGCAGCGGGTGCTGCGCGCCGAAACTGCCCCCGCCGCATTGCTGGCAGCAATCTGGATGGCGCGCGGCGGCTGAACTGACAGCGGCCTAGAGCCCCCGACCTTTCCAGAATGGCAACATTCTCTTAAGCACATCATCGCGATCAATGAAGTGGTGCCAGAGGCCGCCAAGAATATGCAGGATAATCAGCACGAACAGGAATGGCGCCAGGAAACCTGCATGCAGCTCATGCAGCTGCTCCGCCAGACGCTCATTCTCGGCAACCCAGACCGGCAGGTCGAAAACACCGAACCAGCTGACTGACCGGCCAGCAAACTGGGACATCAGCAGCGCCGAGAGCGGCACGATAATCATCAGCAAATACAACAAGGCATGGCCCATCGATGCCAGCTTCGCCATGCCATAGCCGGAAAAATTCTCCGGCACAGTTCTCTGCCCGATACGCCATCCCAGTCGCAACCAGACCAGTACGAACACCGTCAGCCCAAACGATTTGTGAAGCATCATCCAGCGATCAGCTTCAACACTCCCGCTCTCGAATGACTCCTGAACATTGACAGCCACAAAGGCGCCAACAATCAGCACAAACATCAGCCAGTGAAACAGCTTGGCGAGCCACCCCCATGAATAGTCCGTGTTAGTGATCATTGTTCACCTCCGTATTGAGTAGCAGAAACCACCTTGTCACTGAGGGTCAGAAAATACCTTTGCGGGTGACTCGCCTGCCCGCACCCGCGCAAGAAACTCCGGGTTACGATACCACTTGCGGATACCCGCCGGGCCGCGACGAAAACGCTTGTAAGTCCACTGATACTGGCAGGGATTTCTGGCAATAATCCGCTCAAACCCCGCGGTCATGGCCCTGAGCACATCGTGCTCACCCATGCCGAGAACATCCTCATCCATCTCATCCAGCCAGACTTCGTAGCTGTAATCCGGGTTACGCTGGGTACTGATGAAGAACACATGCGGCCGGAAACGTTTGATCACCTTGTGGACAAAAGCGGGCACCATCACTTCATGACCAAAGAACGGTACGAAGGGATTGCTTTGCCCTCCTGGCTCATGATCGGCCAGCAACGCCATGGATTTACCCTGCTGAAGCCCCATCAATGCCGCCCTGACCCCTTCACCATTAGTGGGAACAAGCACGCAGCCAGTGCCCTGACGACCATTTTTGACGAGGTCCTCCAGAGCGCTGTTTCCTGCCGGCTGGTACATCACCAACGTGCCAGGGTCCTTTTGCCCAACCAGCAACACCGGCACCTCCCAGCTGGACTGATGCAGGGAAAGGTAAAGAACCGGGCGCTCATCATCCAGTGCCTGTTGCCACTTTTCCATGCCATGCACACCAATCACCCGTGACAGAGTCTCCTCCACGGGGCGCAGCCAGACATGACTGTACCCGGCCAATGTTCGCGCGGTTTCGATGATCGACCGCCTGGCAAACTTGCGGCCATCGCGCCAGGACATCTCAGGGAAACATATGAAAGTATTTACCAGGGCCGCACGATGGGGCCGGGCAACGGACAACGGAAGCAGGCAGAATATTCGAGCCAGCAATGTCGCCACTCCAACCACCAAAGACAGCGGTAAACGAGAGAAAAATCTCGTCAGCCTCGCCTCCCATACATGCATTTTTTTCATTGCATCAGTTCCGGAAATTCTATTGTTTCACCGTGCCCGGGCACCCTGAAACTATCATCTCTCATACCAGCACTGGCCATTGCCTGACGCAGCCGGCGCGGCGGCTCATCCATGGGCTCACTGGTAAGCACGAACGTCCCCCAGTGCATGGCGACAGAGCAGCGAGCTCCGATATCGTGATGGATCAGCACCGCCTCTTCCGGCGCCACATGAACCGGACCCATGAACCAGCGCGGATCATAGGCACCGATCGGTAACAGCGCCAGATCAATCGGAGCAAACAGTTCACCGATATCCCGAAACAGCGACGCATAACCGGTATCGCCAGCAAAGTAAAACCGGAAGCCTTCGATATCCATCAGCCAGCTACACCAGAGGCTGGCATTGCGGTCGGTGGCTCCGCGACCACTGAAATGCTGGGTTGGCAGGCAGAACATCTCGGCCTGCCGGGCAACATCTTCGCTGGACCGCCACCAGCCGAGCTCGACAACATTGCTGACGCCCCGGCGACTAAACCAGCCGGCAACGCCAGTGGGGACATAAAAAGTCAAACCACTGCCAAATCGGCGAATCAGGTCGAGAACAGTATTTTCGTCCAGATGATCATAATGATTATGGGATATCAGTACGTGAGTGATTTCCGGGAGCTCGGCCACGGAAAGCGGCGCTGGCGTATACCGACGTGGACCGACAAACTGCAGCGGACTGCAACGCTCTGAAAAAACCGGGTCGGTGAGTACATTGCATTGCCGGAACTGGAACAGGAAAGATGCATGACCAAGCCAGGTCAGACGCGGCACATCCGCCACCGATACCAACTGGTGCAGGTCGGGCTTAAAAAGAGGAAAACGTTTGCCGGGAGGGAAGCGGGCACCGGTTTCAATCTGCCAGCGAAAGAAGTCGGTCAACCCATGGGATGGCGTCCGCTCGATATTACGAAACCGGCCTTTATGAAATGTCGAGCGAGCGGCCAGCTCGGCAAGACGCTGCCGATCCAGCGCCATTACTGCATCAGGCCGGCAATCGCCCGCTCGATGGCATCCAGGTCAGGAATCACAGCCAGATCGCCACCCATCTGCACGTACATGGCTTCCGCCGGGCCGCTCTGTACCGGCTCCTCAACAATGTCATCGTTTCCCACACGAGACTGTCTTGGGATGCCCTGAATAATAATGCCGTAGAACTTGAGCTTCCCGGTCACCGTATTGATCACTGCAATCCGCGCATCCTGGCCAATGGACACCTGACCACTGTCATTGAGTTTCTCGAATGACAGCAACGGAATTTCCTCGTCGCGCCAATTAATCCAGCCCAACAACCACTCCGGACCATGGCCTGGCTTTTCCGGCTGGCGCAACGGGATAATCTCCGCCACAACAATGTTTGGCAGCAACCAGGGACGCCCCTGCATCGGAATCAGCAGCCCCGGGATATCGTTCGGCAAATCGGCCATCGTGTGTTCCTCCGTCAGTGCACCTTGCTGCGAATATCCTGCCTCACATATTCCACCAGAGCCCGCGCCAGCTTGTCCGGCGTGCCGGAATAACTGACACATCCAGTATCACGCATGGAATCCGGCTGACTACTGCAGGCGCAGCTAGCTGCATCCTGCGCCCAGACCGGCGCACCGCGTTGCTTCATTGTCGGGCCGGCAATCGAGCCATCATTACCCATGCCACTGAATATGATCGCCCCGGCCCTATTACCGAAACGGGCAGAGACGTTGTTAACCACTTGATCAATGGAAGGCGAATAAGGGCCTTCCCAGTGCTTGCCAGTAGAGACGACCCGGCCAGTATCGGTGAAGGCGATTTCGTACTCCACCGGCGCGATCAGCACTGTGCCGTGGCGCAACTGTTCGCCGTCATATCCGACCCGGCATTCAAACGAATTATCGCGGCACAGCACCCCCGCCAGCGTTTCAAGAAAGCCGCTATCGATATGCTGTGCCAGAACAAAAGCCACCGGCAACTCCGCAGGCAGACAATCAAGAAACGCCTTTACTGCAGCCGGACCTCCGAGCGACGCACCCAGCATCCAGACTCTCTCCGGCACCTGACCAGTTTTTACCTTATGAAACTCGTTTGGTGTCGGGATGTTCACAACTGGCCTGGATGCCTTCAGGGCGTCGAGCCTCACATCAATCTTCGGACGACCGACGTAATCCAGCATCTTGCTGAGCAGTCGGCGCTCCCAACGAGGATAATTGGGCGAATTCCGCGCTGGCGCCTGTCCATCTGAAAAAAGAATAGGCACCGGGGTCGCTTCCAGCAGGCGATCAAGAAAATCCTGCCAGCGATCCTCATGATTGAGGTCGACAACCCATAGGTCCAGAGCGTCCGAAGCCAACCAGCGCGCTTCAATATTGCCCGGATCAGTATTGACCGCGACTTCGTACCCTTGACCTCGTACCGCGGACGACAACAAATGCCCCTGCAGAGAAGTGTCTGCAATGATACCGATGCGGGGACTACCGGATGTCATGTGCCGGCAATCTCCCGTTGGCGCGCCAGCAGCTCCTGAATCGTTTCCAGAAGCTCACCTTCCTGGAAAGGCTTGCCCATGTAGCGATCAACACCAATCTCAAACGCTCGTTCGCGGTGCTTCTCGCCGGTACGGGAGGTAATCATGATAATTGGAATATTTTTCAATCTTGAATCATGGCGCACATGCGAGGCCACTTCGAAACCGTCCATTCTCGGCATCTCGATGTCCAGCAACATCAGGTCCGGACGCCGCTCTTCCAGCTTGGCGACCGCATCGACACCATCCTTGGCGGTCATGACTTCGTAGCCACTTCGCTCCAGCAGACGGGTCGTTACCTTGCGCACCGTTACCGAGTCGTCGGTAACCATGACCAGAGGCACCCGCTTTTCTTCCACTGCTGGCGCCGGTGCTTCCGGAATGATCTCCGGCAACTCCGCTTCGACGCGGGCGCGCCGCTCCAGCACCTTGTGCTGACGCTGCAGATGCGCGGCACGAATCAGTGAGTGGACATCAAGAATGATAACCACCGAACCGTCACCGAGAATGGTCGCGCCACTAATGCCCGCTACGGTTGTAAGCTGCGGGCCCACCGACTTGACCACCACTTCACGGGAGCCAACCAGACCATCCACCAGAATCGCCACCTGATGCTCGGTGCTGCGAATCAGCAATACCGGCAATGGCATCTGCTGGCTCATCAGGTGCGCCGGCACGCGCTGGCCATGAACGAAATTGCCGGCATAATCCAGCTCATAGGATTGTCGCGCATACATGAACGGCGGAGAGTCATCGCCAAAATAGTTTTCCAGCTCGTAGGGACTGATGCGAACAATACCTTCGATCTGGTTTAGCGGGATCGCGTAAGTGTCCTCACCGACACGAATCATCAGCGCGCGGTTCATGGCCAGCGTGAACGGCAGGCGAATGATGAAGCGCGTACCCTGCCCTTTTTTGGAATCAATCGAGACCGAGCCACCCATCTGCTTGATCTCGGAGGACACCACGTCCATACCGACACCACGGCCGGAAATCTGGGTTACTTTCGCCGCTGTCGAGAAACCGGCATTAAAAATGAACTGTTGAATTTCCTGATCTGTGAGACGCGCATTCTCCTCAATCAGACCACGCTCAATCGCCTTCCGACGAACGGCGTCGGTATCAATACCCTTGCCGTCATCCGAAAGAATCATCACTACTTCGCCACCCTCTCGGGTCAGCTCGAGAGTAATGTGGCCAGTTTCATCCTTGCCGGCAGCTTGACGCCCTGCCGGATCTTCAATGCCGTGGTCAACACCGTTACGCAACATGTGCTCAAGTGGCGCAACAATCCGCTCCATCAGGGTGCGATCCAGTTCGCCTTCCGGATTGACCACATCGAATTCGACCTTCTTGCCGATTTCCCCTGACACCTGACGAACAATACGACGCAAACGTGGCACCAATCGCGAGAACGGCACCATGCGGGTACGCATCAGACGCTCCTGCAACTCGGTGTTAATCCGCGATTGCTGCAGTAACAGGGTCTCCGTGTCTCGGGTGCGATCAATCAGCGTTTGCTTCAAATCAAGCAAGTCAGACGCGGACTCCGAAAGCTGCTTGGTAATCTGGTGCAGCTCGGAATACTGATCCATTTCCAGAGGATCGAAATCCTCGCCATATTCACCGCTCTCCAGTCCCTGCTGGTAGGTGGACATGATCTGCGATTCGGTTTCCACATCAAGACGCCGCAGCTGTTCGTACAAACGCTCGATGGTGTTTCCCATCTCCTGCACGTGGTGGGCAAACTCGGTAACGCCCTGCTCCACACGGCCGCGGTTGATACTTGTCTCACCGGCTAGGTTTACCAGCGACTCCAGTACACCAGCATCAATACGCACCAT
>JBFHPX010000040.1:0-12666 GCA_041592575.1 Alcanivoracaceae bacterium | reverse complement strand
GCGGTGCAGTTACGACAGCTTGTAAACCTGTTTGCCATGGCGAACAAACGGCGGCCGGACAATTTTTACCGGCATACGCTTGTTTCGGATTTCCACCTCTGCATCGCCATGGCTGCCAGCCGGCACGCGTGCCAGCGCAATCGACAGGCCCAGCGTTGGCGAGAAGGTGCCGCTGGTGATTTCGCCTTCGCCCTTACTGGTAAACACTTTCTGGTGGGCACGAAGCACACCCTTTTCTTCCATTACCAGACCGATCAGTTCGGCATGGCCAGCAGCCTGCTGCGCTTCAAGCGCAGCACGGCCGACAAAATCACGATCGTTAAACACCAGCGTCCAACCCATGTTCGCTTCCAGCGGCGAGATGGTTTCATCCATATCGTTGCCATACAGGTTCATACCGGCTTCCAGACGCAGGGTGTCACGGGCACCCAGACCACAGGGCTTGATACCGGCGGCGTGCAGGTCCTGCCAGTAGGTCGCGGCTTTGTTGCCGGGCAAAATAATTTCCGCACCGTCTTCACCTGTGTAGCCGGTGCGCGCCAGCAACCAGCTACCGCTCTCGACAAAGTGGAACGGCTTCAGCGTCATCAGAGTATCCGCTGCCGGTAACAATGAGCGGGCCCGATCCAGCGCCTTCGGGCCCTGAATGGCAATCATCGCCAGCGTCGGCTGCTCACTGATAACCACATCGAAACCGGCGGCCTGGTTATTCATCCAGGCCAGATCTTTCTCACGAGTACCGCAGTTCACCACCAGACGGTAATCACTGGCACGACGGTAGACGATCAGATCATCGACCACGCCACCCTGGGCGTTGAGCATGCCGGAGTACAGCGCACGACCCACCGTCAGTCGATCTACATCGTTGGCAAGCAGATGGCGCAGGTAGTCGCGAGCGCCAGCGCCCGCCACGTCCACCACGGTCATGTGCGAAACATCAAACATGCCGGCTTCGCGCCGCACCTGATGGTGTTCATCCAGCTGCGAGCCATAGTGGATCGGCATGTCCCAGCCGCCGAAATCCACCATCTTGCCGCCTGCGGCCAGATGGGCGTCATAAAGAGGAGTGCGATGACCCATGGGAGCCTGTCTGCCGGTAACCGATTGAGGCCGGCATTCTACATCGAATGCCGGCCCCGGTCATGGCGGAGGCGGCCCTTCACGGCCCGCCGCTCGGGCCGGGCAGATGCCCGCCCGGCGCTGTGGTTACTGCTTCACTGCCTCGGAGATAAAGCTCAGGTTGGCGCCACCGGCGGGGATCCGCAAGTTGATGTTGTTGCCAGCCACATTGACGGTGATGTCGATAGCCTGCGCATTGGTCTGGACAATATGCATGCGGCCATCATCCAGGAAATGGATCGGCCCGGTCACGGTCATGGTCAGCGGCAGGCTGAGCTGGTTATGGCCAAGGGTGATGCCGAGCGCTTCGGCGTGCAGCTCCGGGGCATCCAGATAGAGGTCCAGCGTTGCCTCCAGCACTGGCCCGTCGACTGTTTCACGGATCCAGCCCTCCACCGGCAGGTCACGCCGGCCCGTGGCCGGATTGAGCCGATGACGGATACGCATCACCTGCGGACCGGTGGGTGCCTGCTGCGGGCCCAGCAGAATGGCCTCCACCTCCACCTCCAGACTGCTGGTGTGGATGATGGTCGGCAGAATGTCGACACGGATCGCGTCCTCGTCCGCATCATATCCCGCCACTTCGGCGTTCAGAGCGCCGGCGAGATAGATATAGCGGCTTTCCGGACAACTGATCGGCTGCCAGTTAGGTAACTGCCACCACTCGGACACATCGACAAAGCCGCAGCCAACATTGGCTTCGAGAAACAGTGCACCGCTGGCGCTTGGACTGCGGGTAACGATATTGGTGCTGTTAAACGGGGTGATGTAACCACCATTACCGTCCGGTGCCGGCATTGGCTCCTCCGGCGACTCATGGATCATGTTGCTGTTGACGTCGATGCTGGGCAGGTTGCGCAGCGCCTGCAGCACCGAGGTGGTCTCCGGGGCGCCACGGAACAGGATCACCAGATCCGGACCGCCGGCCTGCGCCGCCGTCGCCTCGGCATAATCCTGAGTCAACAGCCTGGTCTGTAAAGGCAATCCATCCACCGAGCAGATCGCCTGACTGCCATCGCAGATGGTACCGGCAGACGAGGTGCGATTCCCGTTCGAACGCAAGCGGTAACGGTACAGCTGATCCGTTATCCAGCTCTGTGCCGGCCAGAACTCAAGCAACCGGGTCTCGGTGCGCAACACACCGTCAACCGGCACCCAGCCGCCGTCCTCACGCCGCTCGACCAGAACGCTGCCACCAAGCTGCAGACTCTGCTGATCCATGTCCTGTGAGAACTGCACGCGGATCGGCCGGTTGGCAGCCAGACGCGACAACGGCAACAGGTCATCGGTGTTCTTGCCACCGATGCAGCGACCATGGTGCTCGGTTGCCAGCGGCGCGCCGTCAAGATTGATATCGCGGCCGCTGGTCTCGCACGGATAGCCCGGATAAACCGTCAGCGGCAGCGGCGAGCGAATACTGTCATCCACATACGCCGGCAGACTGAAATCCAGAATGTACTGCTGATCAAGCAGGTTGCCGGCAATGTCCCGCAACGGCGCGTCCGCCACCAGCTGGTAGTTGGCGTCCTGACCGGGACGGGGATGGCGTACCGGATCGTGCGGTTTGATGACGACACTGGCACCATCGAGATGGACATCCGCATCCAGCGGCGCACCATTCAACGTCAACGACAGGGCTCCGCTTTCGTCAAGGCTGCTGGCATCCAGTGGTTCACTGAAATTGAGAATGATGGGCTCGCCCGGTGTTGCCATATCCTGATCATCGCCGGGCAACCAGCTCTGTAAGGTTGGCGGTGTGACATCCGCAACCGGATCCGGTGCATTGACCTGATCCTGCAGCGCGCGCATGTTGAACGACAACACGCCCCACGCAGTTTCCAGGCCGAGCACTTCCGGTTCCACCACACCAATGGCATTAATCACAAGCACGCCATCTTCGACGATTGCTGTGCCATAAAGCTCAACATGGAGCAGATCCTGACTCAGCGCACCATTGGCCTGCGGCACCGCCGCCGTCATCGCCACATCCATCAACAGCTGGACATGCCGCGGCGAACCGGGCTCCTCGGTGTAGGGATTCGGCAACAGATAGCCGACCGCATCAGTGACAAACGTAACGCTGATATCGCCGGTTTCAAACCCTGCCGGCACTTCGCCAGCGATGTTCACGCTGACCGATGAGCCGTTCAGCAACGAGCCGCGCGGCACCCGTAACGGTGACACCACCGGAAAGTTCGGCACGAATGCCAGCTCGGCGTGAACGTCTCCCTGCTGTTGCGACAGGGACTGGTCGCCAAGCAGCAGCGCATTAACCGGCACGGCGTTGATGGCCGCTCCGGTTAGCGGAGACACCACCGTTCCGCCGAGAGAATCTTCGGCGCGTTGCACCAGCGTCTCCCGCGGGAACGAACTTTGCGGCCGGAACACCACTGATTCGGCGCCCAGCACATCGCCCAGCGTGCTACGAATCCCGCCTGCGGTGGCAAATGTATACTCTTCGCCGGCAACCATATCCGCCAGCGGATCTACCGTGACATAGAAACTGTTGACTCGCACCACCGCCGGAACCAGCTCACCATTGCCATCGGTCAGCGCCAGGGTGTCGTCGATGCCGATGCCGTAGCGCACGCTGGCAAGATCCAGTGGCTGATTGAACTGCAGTCGCAGCGACGAGAAGTCCATCAGTGGCCGCTCGGCACCATCCGGGATCATTCGCGAGATAACAAAGTTATCTTCCGCGCTGACCAGATCCCGCGGGCCCTTGCGCAGTCCGCGGGTGCGGAAACTGATGCCGTCCTCCGGCGCCATCACATCGCCCAGCTCGGCGGAAAGGTCGCCAACCACAACCCGGTACTCACTGACCGGGCGCAGCGGCTGCTGCGGCCGAAGCACAATACTGCGACGGTCATCCAGCACGGTCGCCGTTACCAGAACCGGAGTTTCGGTCGCATCCAGCAACGCAATCTCGGCGAGATCGGCATCCTCAGTCAATGCATGAGAGAATCGCAGTACCAGCGGCGTTCGCACAGATACTTCACGCTGCCCATCATACGGATAACTGTACTCAAGCCGCGATTTCTCCCAGAAAAAAGTGCTTGTCTGGGTATCCCCACCGCAAGCCGTCAGCATTGTAGCCGCTGAAAGCCATATAAATATTCTCATCCATATATTATTCATGATGGCCTCCCGGTCAGAACTTGACCGTCATGGAACCGGAAAAGACATTCACGTCGCCTTCCGCCTTCACTGTTTCGTAAGGATTGGATGGCGCATCACTTGCAGTCATATCGAACTCACGCGCTTTCAACTGCTGGTACTGATAGCCAAAATCCAGCCGCAACGGGAATGCCAGCACCGGCGGATCAGCCAGCTCAATGCCTGCACCCAGCCCGACTACAAGGCGGTCATTATCGAAATAATTCACGTCTAGCGACTCGCGTCCCTTGAGCGGCGACTGCTCCATCGAAATGCCGGTAGTGATAATAAAATGCTCACCGACACGGAACTCTGCACCAATGCGTGGGATAACTATGTCATTGAACTTCAGCAGCGCCTGATCCTTGATGGTGTCATCCTTGAGTTCATTACCAAGGTCCGACCAGTTTTGCTGCTCAAGTGTGAACGCCACCCGCCAGCGATCTTGCTTGTACTGCAGTCCGGCAGCAAAAACATCGGGCTGCCAGGAATCCAGAGTGGTAATCACCAGCGTCAGGCCCGGATCAGGGATAGTGCCAGGAATGACTGTGTTGGCGCTGACTTCGGTGCGAGTATTCGAGTGACCGCGAAATACCAGCGCAGCCTCCCATCCGGACAAAATGCAATCCTGCTGGCAGAAAAGGGTGCCAAGATTGAAGCTGCTGCCAAGAATGGGCCGGATGGATGGCTCGGCACTGACGTCGAGGCGCTCATACTCGGTATTGCCGGCAAGATCCGTCTGCGCCACCAGAGAGGCGGTTGAGTGCAAGGTAATCCGAGCCGAGGCGCCTACATCTATACCAGGCACCACCTCCAGACCGGCGCCCAGATTCAGGAAAAGCGGCTGACGCCCGTAACGAAAGTACTGACCTTCATCGGATGTTTGCGAATTGAACGCCAACATTTCGGTGCCGAATTTTTCAATGCCGGCAATAAAGCCGAAATAGAGTGGGCGCTGGTATTTGGTAATCGAGGTGAGATCTGTCTTCATGCCGATCAGCGTATGCTGGGTCGGCGTATTCATCAGCACACTGCCTTCCCGTACCGGCGGATTACTGCCGCCCAGACTGATCGCCTTGAGCTCATGCTCGCCATGCAAAAGCGCACCGGTCAACTCTCCACGCTTGTCTCGTGCCAGCTGTGAAGGGTTGTAATAGGTTGCCGATACCTTGGTGTTGAACAGTGACAGGCTCTGAGCCGACGCCACGTCCGTGGGCAGCAGCCCATAGGTGGTGGCGATATTACCCATGTTTGCATGCAGTGATCCGGCGCACGCCAGACCGAGCGCCGTAATCAGAAAACGTCCAGCTCGCATTTTATTATTCTCCGCCTTATATCTGCTGACCCCACGTCAGCGACTACGTGCGCCAGCTTCTCCATGGGCTGGCTCCGCTGTGCCGCCGTTGCAACGTTTTCGATCCACCGGCGGGCACTGGCGAAGCATTAATAAAGGCGAACAGATTTTGAATGGGACGAAAGTACCGATATTTGTAGAGTTTTGTATCTATGCGAGGATTTTTATGAGGCAACGGCATTAATGGCAAAATAATTTTAAGCAGAAAGAGCTATGAAAAAGCCAACCTCGACCTAGCCCATGAAGCAGCTCTATCGTGTTCGCTTCATCAAAAGATAGACAGGCAAAAGGCCAACCAGCACCAGCGTCAGCGCTGGCAAGGCCGCCCGCGACCACTCTCCCTCCGAAGTCATTTCAAAGATCCGTACCGCCAGCGTGTCCCAACCAAATGGCCTGAGCAGCAAGGTGGCAGGCATCTCTTTCATGACATCAATAAGCACCAGCAGAAGCGCCGAAAGCACCCCCGGCGTTAACAGCGGCAACCAGACCCGGCGCACCGTTTCTGCCGGCGTTGCTCCCAGGGTTCTTGCCGCCTCAAGAATGCGCGGCCGAATGCGTTCAAACGCAGCCTCCACCGGACCATATGCAACAGCGAGAAATCTCACCGCGTACGCCAGAATAAGTGCGAACAATCCGCCGATCATTACTGCCCCGGTACCGAACTGCAGATTCAGCCAACGATCAATGGCAGCAAAGCTCAGCATAATCCCCACTGCCAGTACCGAGCCTGGCATGGCGTACCCGACCGTAGCACCACGCACCGCCAGTGTGCTTAGCCAATGCCCCCGCGTGCGGCGCACATAACCAAGGAAAATGGCCGTCGTCACTGTCACCACAGCAGCGCCGGCCCCCAACAGCAGGGTATGCCAGACCAGGCCCCAGTAACGCGCGTCAAAATCACGCGCCCCGGCGCCCAGCACCCAGAACAGCAGTCGTCCCACCGGTATTGCGAAGGCAAACAGGAATATTGCGCAGGCATAACCACACAGCAGCCAACGCCGCCAGAATCCGGGTCGGACTCGTTTCAACTTTCTGGCGCTCTGCTGTTCATAGCGGGCACGACCTCGACCGGCGCGTTCGACAAACAGACTGACCAGCACGAATAGCAGCAATAGCGATGCCAGCTGCGCCGCAGCATTGAGGTTGTAAAAACCATACCAGCTCTTGTAGATGGCGGTGGTAAAAGTATCGAAGTTAAAAACAGATACGGCGCCGAAATCTGCCAGAGTTTCCATCAACGCCAGCGCCAGTCCGGCAGCAATTGCCGGGCGCGCCATCGGCAGGGCCACTCGCCAGAATGCAGCGACCGGTGACAACCCGAGGATGCGGGCCTGCTCCATGAGTGTGCGGCCCTGAGCACGAAAAGCCACACGCGAAAGCATGTAAACGTAAGGATACAGCACCAGCGACAGGGTAATAATTACCAGCGCTGGCGTCCGCGCACTGGCGCCATGGAAGCCATCAAACCAGTCGCGTAGCGCAGATTGCACCGGGCCGGAAAAGTCCAGCAGGTCCAGCGCCACGAACGCCAGCACGTAAGCTGGCACCGCCAACGGTAGCAACAATGCCCAATCAAAAAAGCGACGACCGGGAAACTCCATTGTCGCCGTCATCCAGGCCAGGCTGACGCCAAGCAGCAGCACGCCGATGCCAACGCCCACCACCAGCAACAACGTATTTGCCAGCAGACTGAGCAGCACGGTATCGGCAAGATGACGCCAGACTTCCGATTCGTCTCCGAGCCAGGAAAGACTGAGCACGGCAATCGGTAACAACACCGCCGCCGCCAGCAGCACTGCAATAGCAATTAGCGGATCTGGCCGCGGAAGTTTCAACTGAGAAGACGACCAGGTCAGTACAGACACCCACCACTCCATAAACAACTGCACCCGCCGAAGCGGGTGCAGGTTTTCAAACCGGCATTAACGGTAACCGGCACGGTCCATCAGTTTGACTGCTTCCACCTGGCGTTTCCCCGCCACCGCCACATTCAGGTCATCACCACGGAACTCACCCCAGGCACTGACCACCCCGGTGGGTTCTACAGCCGGATTCACCGGGTACTCCATATTCTGCTCCGCGAGTAATTGCTGCGGAGCCTCAGTCGACATCCACTCCATCAGCCGGATTGCCTGCTCACGATTCGGCGCATGCGCTGTCAGCCCGACACCGGAGATATTGATATGCACACCGCTGCTGTCCTGATTGGCCCAGAACAGTGCCACCGGCAGATCCGGCCGCTCGGCAATCAACCGGCCGAAGTAGTAGGTGTTCACAATACCGACGTCACACTGACCCGCGGCCACCGCTTCGATCAATGCGGTATCGTTGGAGAACACATCCGTGGCCAGATTCCCAACCCAGCCACGAACGATGGCTTCGGCCTTTTCCTCACCATGGCGCTCGATCATGGTCGCCACCAGCGACTGGTTATAGACCTTCTTCGAGGTCCGCAGGCACAAGCGGCCTTTCCAGGCCGGCTCCGCCAGCGCCTCATAACTGCTCAGCTCTTCCGGCTGCACTCGGTCGGTGCTGTACACCAGAGTACGGGCGCGCACGGTCTGACCAAACCAGCGGTTGTCAGCATCACGCAAGTTGGCCGGGACATTCGTCGTCAACACCTCCGAGTTCACCGGCTGGAACAAACCCTGCTCGGTTGCCTGCCAGAGGTTGCCGGCATCGACGGTGATCAACAGGTCCGCCGGGCTGTTATTGCCTTCCGCTGCCAGTCGAGTAATGAGGGCACCATCATCATCAGTGGTATAGCGGACCTTGACCCCGGTTTCCTGCGTATAAAGATCAAACACCGGGCGGATCAGGTGATCCTTGCGGGAGGTATAGACCACCACTTCGGGGTCCTTTGGAGACTCGGAACAGGCCGCCAGCCAACCGGCCAGTAATGACACAGAAACAAGGCGCAGGGTAATTCGCATGATCAGCTCCACCAGAGGCCAACAAGAATAATAATGGTTCTCATTATCTTCATGCGACGGCGAAATACAAGAGGGGCGAGTGTGACCAGCGGCGTGACCAGCGGCCCTGACCGGCATCAACAAAAAAGGCCGGGCCGCCTCTGGCGCAGCCCGGCCCTCCGACCGCTATGGCTTAATCACTCAGTACAACAAAGGCAAAATCCTGCCCTGCGGCTGCCGGGTTGGTCGCCACGAGGGTGACGATGTCTCCCGCTTCCAGCGCCACATCGGTTTGATCAATCGCCACGGTGTATTCGCCGCCCTCACCCGGCACCGCAACCCGAACATCATAGTTGCCAGCCACCAAACCGATGTAATCAGTGATGCTCTGGTACTCGAACATCGGCAGGGTCGGCACCACTTCGCCCATTTCAATGGCGGCAACAGTCTCGTCGCCAGCCGGCGTAATGAATACCGCTACCGTACCGGCCAGTGATGCGGCATGAATGGCCCGCACTCTCGCCTCGGTGGCAACACTGCGGCGATCGTCCTCGGCGAGCAGCAGGGTCAAGTCGGGGTCTCCCATCGCCGGCAGATCACCGGCCGCCAGTGCGGTATAGGCGGTGCCGGCGGCAAGAGTGATGTCGCTGACGCTGATCGGCGCGTCCACTGCACCGCCGCCGTCTGCATTGACCGCAAAGGCATAGTCCGCAGCCGGCGTCAGGTCGGCAAGCGTCTGGGTGGCACGGTAATCAAACGCATCGATCACTTCGGTGGTCGCCAGCATGATGCTCTCGGCAGTCGCGAATACCTCCGCTGCACCGACACCGGATGCGGCATGAACAACTCGCAGATCAGCCGGAGCATCAATGTCCGTCAGGGTAAAATCGGCGTCGGCATCACCGGTCGACACCAGCAACCTCACTGGTGCACCCGGACCATAGCTGTCGATCGCCAGCACCATAAGATCGGCACCGCCGGGCAAGGTAATTTCACCGGAATCAAAAACCGGCGTGGTACTTGCCGCGGGAGTCACGCGAATCTGATATTGACCAGCGGGCACCGTCAATGCCTCGGTGTAGTCACGCAGATTGAAGGTCACCAGCGGTGTCGCCGATGCAAGATCAACGCCCGGGGCGGTGACATAGACACTGACGCCATCGGGCAACGCCGTTTCTGCGGCTGCAGATGCATGCACCACCTGCACACGGGTTTCGGTTCCTGACACAGAAGTTTTCGGGGTAACAATCACTTCCGGACCGAATGCGGTATCACCAACCGCGTCCAGATTGCCGATTGCCACCACGGTAGTAGTCTCACCACGGTTCAGCGTCAGACTGACAGGCGCGACCACTTCGCTGACCTGATCACCCGGAAGCACACCATCAACAGAAACCGAATAACTGGCAGCGCGCAGCACAAGCTTCGATGTTGCCTGACCGTATTCCAGCCCCTGCACCGCTGACAGCGGCCCGCCGTTGGCATTCACGTTCACCGCCGGGGCGTTTCCGGCGGCATGAATCACTCTCAGCTCTGATCGTGGCGTATTGCTGTCTCCACCACAGGCTGAAATAAACGTCGCCGCCAACACAGCACCCACTGACAACCATATTTTCCGCCTTGCCATTGCACACCTCCAGACTGTTGTAATGAAAATCCATCGGAAAGAGCTGCAATGTTGATGGGATGCCGTCAACGAACAGTCAATTGCAAAAAATAAAATAGAAAAAATACAGAACTGCGACAGAACCGTGAAACGGTCGTGATCACAGCGTCACGAAGGGGTGAAAAATTTCCTGTCCGGAAAGCTGTTATTCCTGGCGGAGGGGTCGTAGCATTTTCCGATCTCAGTCCAGCGGCGCGTCGTCGAAACGCCCGAGCGCTTGTCGCGCCAGCAATCCTTTGAAGAGATGATGCCGATCGACCATCGACATACCGGCATTGCGAACAAAGCGCAGCATCGGCGAACGCTGTTCGAACAGAACCTTGAAGCCACGCATGGCGGATACCACCATGGCATTGTGGCCACGACGACGGCGCTGGTAACGCTGCAATAACGGCAGGGAGTACCACTGCCTGCCTGCCGCAAGGGCCCGGCAAATTTCCTCGGCCAGCACCGCTGCATCAAGCAAACCAAGATTGATGCCCTGCCCGGCCAATGGATGCACCACGTGCGCCGCATCACCAATCAGGGCAACGCCATCAGCGACATAATTCCCGGCATGCAGATCATGAATGGGAAACGCCAGACGTTCACTGGCGAGACTGATTTCGCCAAGCCATGACTGGATTGCTCTGGTCAGCTCTCGAGCAAATCCGTCACCCGGAAGCTGCATCAATTGTTGCGCCCGTTCCGGCCACAGCGACCAGACCAGCGAACAGCTATGGCCGTCGCCATAAAGCGGCAACAACGCCACCGGACCACTATCAAGAAACGCCTGCCGGGCACAGCGCTGATGCGGAAGCTCGGTCGTCAGTGTTGCAACAATCGCTATATGGCCGGTATCGCGAGATTGCGCCTGCAGGCCAGCGGCACTACGCACCATCGAACGGGCACCGTCGGCACCGACCAGCAGGCATGTTTTCAGCACTTCCCCATCACTGAGAGTGATCCGCCAGCCGTCGTCCCCACGGGCAATGCCGCTGACCCGGCAATCGCTACGCCACTGAACCCGGGGAAGACTCAGGCAGCGCTGGTAAAGCGCAGCAACAACGGCATCATTTTCCACCAGCGTACCCAGATGGCTGGCGTTGGCATCCGCTGCGCTGAAATGCACTTCACCGGTGCCGTCGCCGTCACGCACTTCCATCTGCTCGTAGGGTTGCAACCGGTCGGCCGGCATCAGCGGCCACACTTCCGCGCGCTGCAAAAGCGTTTCACTGGTCTCAGTCAGCGCAGAAACCCGCAGCGCCGGCTCACCCGTGGGACCCTGTGGCACCGGCGCCGCATCGAGCAAAACGATATTCAGTGGCTGCTCTGCCAGTGACGCCGCCAGCATACCGCCAGCCATACCGCCGCCCACGATGACAATATCGATATCAGGCGGCACGTTTTTTCTTCTTCATCAGCTTTTCGATGCCTGACACCGATTTCGGTACATCATTGGTGAAAATCTCATGGCCCTTGCGCGTTACCGCCACATCATCCTCGATGCGAATGCCAATGCCACGCCACTTTGCCGCGACGCTATCATCATCCGGCGCGATATAAATCCCCGGCTCCACCGTCATCACCATGCCCGGCTCCAGCACACGCCATTCATCGTGAACCTTGTAGTCCCCAACATCATGCACATCGAGCCCCAGCCAATGCCCGGTGCGATGCATGTAAAAACGCCGGTAGGCTTCCTGTTCGATCAGTTCGTTGACCTCGCCCTTGAGCAAACCGAGATCCTTCATGCCCTGCGTCAGAACCTGCACAGCCGCTTCGTGCGGCTCATTCCAGTGCCGGCCCGGACGGACCTGTTCAATAGCAGCCAGCTGCGACGCCAGCACCACTTCATAGACCGCCTGCTGCTCTGCCGAGAATTTCCCATTCACCGGAAAGGTGCGGGTGATGTCCGATGCATAACATTCAAACTCGGCGCCGGCATCCACCAGCACCAGATCACCGTCCTTCAGTTTCTGGTCATTATTGATGTAATGCAGGATGCAACCGTTACGGCCGCCACCGACGATGGTCGGATAGGCTGGTGAGCGGGCACCGTGGCGCATGAATTCATGGATATATTCGGCCTCAAGCTGGTACTCGTACATGCCCGGCGTCACCGCCAGCATGGCGCGGACGTGCCCAGCCGCCGCAATTTCACCGGCACGACGCATAACTTTCATTTCTGCCGCTGTCTTGAATAGTCGCTGATCGTGCAACAGATGGGTCAGGGCAAGGAACTCGCCCGGCGGATGGGCGCCACTGCGCACCTTGGCACGAATGCTGTTCACCCAGCTCATCACCTGACGATCAAAATCGGTATCACGGCCCATGTCGTAGTAGACACGGTCACGGCCTTCAATCAGGCCGGGCAGGATTTCATCAATATCGGAAATCGGAAAGGCATCGTCAGCACCGTAGTCGCTGACCGCTCCTTCCGGGCCACTTCGGTACCCGTGCCAGGTTTCCATCTCCCG
>JBFHPX010000039.1:0-12800 GCA_041592575.1 Alcanivoracaceae bacterium | reverse complement strand
TCTGACTCTTCGAGAAATTCGCCAAATACCTTGGCAAAAATCCCGCAGTAGGGCACGGCGATGGCGAGCAGGCCGGTGAGTGTCGAAAGGCCGAAAACCTGCAGGAACAACAAGCCCCAGAACAGTTCGTGGATTGCCCTGATTATTGCGCTGCCAGCGCGAACCGCTCGCCAGCGCCAAAGCAGGGCGAGCAGAAATCCGCCGGCAAATCCGACCGCGACGCCTTGCAGGGCAAAGGAGAGCGTGTATCCCAGCGCCTGCCACAGTTTCTCCGTGGAAAAAAAATCCGGGGTGAGAAAACCGTTGCCAATGCGTGCCAGTTCGTTACCGGGGTCACGAGTGGTGATGCTGATGTCGGCCAGCACTAATGCCAGCAAGCCCAGGCAGGCCAGAATCAGGGTACTGTAGCGGAGCCGGGCGGCAGTGGTATTCATCGCCGCCGATAAAGCTCATTGAGATCCTGCAGGCGCAGGTTCCGGCTGGGAGCATCGATGACAATCCTGCCGTCCCTGAGACCAATGATGCGGTCGCAGCAATGCAGTGCCAGCTCGCGGTCGTGCAAGGCAGAGACTGCAGTGTGATGGCGAGCCAGGGCAAACCGTAGCAGCGCTTCCCCCTGGCTCTCATCCAGACTTGAAACCGGCTCATCGGCAAGCAGGACATCGCGCTGACTGAACAGGGCGCGGCCCAGTGCGGTGCGTTGTGCCTGCCCGCCGGACAAGCGATCAACACTGGTGCGGAGTTTCTCGGCGATGCCAAGTTCTGCGGCCAGCTGCTCAACCTGCTGCCACTGTGCTGCCATTGGCCGGATCAGATTGGCGAGGTTGTACAGTGCGCTGTGCCGATCCAGCGCGCCCATGTAGATGTTGTGAAATACGCTCAGCATTGGCACCAGTGCACCCTGCTGCGGACACCAGGCGGACAGCAATGGTTGCTGTTGCCGCAAGGCTTCCAGCAGGGTCGATTTGCCGGCACCGCTGGGTCCGAGCAGGGCGACTTTCTCGCCCTGCTCGATTCGCAGGTCGACTTCCTGCAGGACCGCAACACCCTGCCGGCGGATGCTGTGCTGATGCAGCCGGAACATCATCAGTCCATCAGGCCGAGACTGCGTGCGGTGTCGAGAATGGGCAGAAAGTCGTCGTTCGTGGCGGGAATGAATTTCTCGCGTGGAAACGCATCCA
Organism: Alcanivoracaceae bacterium; assembly: GCA_041592575.1. GTDB lineage: Bacteria > Pseudomonadota > Gammaproteobacteria > Pseudomonadales > Alcanivoracaceae > PGZG01. The sequence continues at coordinate 11,619 of JBFHPX010000039.1, read as the reverse complement.
GCACATCGCGGTCGTCGAGCTCCAGCAGGGCACGTTGTACCTTGTCGGCAAAGCCTTCACCGAAGGTGGCATCAACATCACCGCGAATCACCCAGTGATAATCCGGGTAAGGTGGGGTAGTCCAGATCACCTGAACCTTGTCGGTATCAACGGTGCCGTCAGCCACTTCCTTGTCCCAAACCTGATAACTTAGCGCGCCAATCTCATAGGCCCCGCTTTGTACCAGCGCGATGGTGGCGCTGTGGTCGCCACTGAAACCGACCCGGCTGAATATTTCTTCTGGCGACTTGCCAAACTGCTCGCGCAGAAAGAACTCAGGCATCAGTCGTCCGGAGGTTGAGCTTTTTGAGCCGAAGGTGAAGCTGCGGCCTTCGAGCCCTTCCGGGAAGCCGTCACCGGCGACGATGCCGGTGTCATGATGGGCAATGAAATAACTGACGTACTGTGGATCTTCTGTGCCTTGAGCGATGGCACGACTGCCGGGTACCAGTTGCGTTGCCTGGACGCCAGACAGTCCGCCAAACCAGGCCAGCTGGACTTCGTTATTGCGAAATGCGGTTACCGCAGCGGCATAGGATTTCACCGGGACATAGCGAACTTCAATGTCCAGTTTCTTGCTGAGGTATGTGGAAACCTTGCCGAAGCGCTCCATCAGCCGGGCTTCATCCTGATCAGGAATGGCGCTGAACACCAGTACCGGCTTGTCTTCTGTAGCAGGATTACAGGCCAACAGGCCAAAACACATGGATGCGGCCACCACTGCGGCCATCACTCGCTTGCTCATCTTGCTCTCCGTTCAATGGGGAGAAACACCGGACTGTGCCGCCTGATTCCGCGTGTCCGGCAAGACACGGGGCGGGTAATGAGTTTGCTATGCTTGCTGAGCCTGCTTCAGCCAGATTTCTGCATCATGACGGCTGCCTTGAAACAGGATCGGGCCATGCCGCTGCTGCAGCATATAGTCATACATTGGGTCGTAGTAGTCGCGCAGCAATGGTTCAATCCAGCGCCGATGGCCTTCACTGTCACCGTGATCAGTCTGTTGTTGCAGCGCCTGAACCAGCAGCTCACGCAGTTCCCGGTGGCGGCTGCCACCCAGCCGCTTCTGAATCCTGTCGAGGGCAGCCAGCAGCTCTTCGCCCAGCTGGCTGAGGGCGGATTCGTCGCCGAAATGCTGCCGGTACTCGGCCAGAGGGGCCAACACATAGTCTTCCAGGGTGACGCTTACCCGGCTATCCAGTGTTTCATCAATCAGGATGCGGGCGCCGTCCTTGATTCTTTCCTGCAGAGAGAGTGGCAAGTGGCAGCGGCCGATCAGACGACTCTCGTCTTCCAGCGCAATCTGTTTGTATTCGGGTAGCGATCGTTTCATCAAGGCCACGGCAAGCCGGTTCTCGAAATCAATTTGCGACGGCTGTCCGCCGGGGCGCCGGCCAAAGGCCGAACCCCGATGGTGAGCCAGGCCCTCCAGGTCGATGCTGTTCGGCAGCGCTTCAATGACCCGGGTTTTGCCTGTTCCGGTGCGGCCACAAATGATGACCAGCGGCAGATCGTGAATCAGCCGCTCGGACTCTTGCAGCAGGAACCGGCGCATGGCCTTGTAGCCACCGCTGACAAGAGGGATGTCAATGCCGGCCTCTTCGAGCCATTGCTGTACGGTCTGCGAGCGCAGGCCGCCACGAAAACAATAGAGTACGCCATCGGGGTGGCTGCCGATCCAGCTCGACCAGGCGGCCATGCGGGCATCACGGACCGGGCCGGAAACCAGCTGCTGACCCAGTGCAATCGCCGCCTTCTGGCCATGCTGTTTGTAGCAGATGCCGATTTGATGACGTTGGTCATCATCCAGCAGCGGAATATTGCTGCTGCCAGGAAAGGCGCCGCCGGAAAACTCCACCGGTGCGCGGACATCCAGCATCGGGATATCGTTCAGGAACAGCTGGCGTAAATCAGTGATTCGCTGCATCAGACAGGCTCAGCCCTGGGTCATGGCCTTCTGTTTGTCACGCACGGACTTCGGCTTCCACTGCGTGGAGCCGAGAAACACCAGACGCATTTGCTGGGCGGCCTGTTCCTGTAGCCAGATCACTTCCGATTCGCTGTCTGTCGGTAGGTCGAGTAGCTGTTCAGTGATGGCGATCATGATGTTGACGATCAGCGACGAGATCATTTGCAGCTCTTCGGTGCTCAGGTTGTTGGCACCGGGGAAGCGCGCCAGATCAGTGGCCAGTTCGCTGATAAACAGTGCCGTGCCCTGACGAATAGCCAGACGTAATGCACGACTGCCGCCGAAGCGCTCCTTGGCGAGAAACTGGAAGTAATCCTGATTCGCCTGAACATAACCCATATAGGTTTGTACCGAGCGGCTGATCAGGCTGCTGGCCGGCAGCGGCGCACTGCGCGCTTCCCGCATCATTTGTCGAAGCGCTCGCAGCGCCTCCTCGACCAGTGTCAGGCCGAGCTCATCCATGTCACGGAAATGGCGATAAAAGGCGGTGGGCACGACGCCGGCATTACGGGCAACTTCGCGCAAGCTGATGCTGTTGAAGCTTTGCTCGCCCTGCATCAGTTCCAGCGCGGCATCCAGCAGGGCCCGGCGGGTGCGTTGTTTGCGGACATCTCGGCGACCGGTTTCGGACTCTTCCTCGTCACGACGGCTGCGGCGGCGGGTTATTCTTGTCATTGGCGTATCCGTACCCGGAAATTGTCGGCCATTGTACTTGAAAACACAGCTGTAGCCACAGACTGACTGGAGTAAATAGTTATAACAATATGAAAATAAAGGATTTGCATCATTTTTGTGTACAGTTGTTGACTTTAAGCGGTGGCCGGCATTATCGTGCACACATGTTAACTAATGCGGTGCCTGGACCATGCCTTCTGTACTTCGCCCCCTGACCCGATTTGGCCACTGGCTGGCAACCCCGCTGTTGCCGGAATCCTATCTGGAGCTGATTGATCCGCTACTCGGCGCTGGTCTGCGTGGTCGCATTGAGCGGGTGAGACGTGAGTCGGCAGACGCTGTTTCGCTGGAAATTCGGCCTAACAGCCGCTGGCAGGGCGCACGCGCCGGCCAGTATGTCCGGCTCGGTGTGGACATTGATGGTGTCCGTCACTGGCGTTGTTATTCAGTATCGTCCGGTGATGCCAGCCGCGATGACAGTTTCACCGTGACCGTACGTGCCATTGAAGGTGGACATGTGTCCACTTGGCTGAATCACTACGCCCGGGCTGGCATGGTGCTGATGCTGGATCAGGCTGCCGGTGAATTCGTACTGCCGGCCGGTGAGCTGCCGAAGCTGCTGTTCATTACTGCCGGCAGCGGCATTACCCCGGTGATGGGGATGTTGCGCAGTCTGGCGGCGACCGGCCGTGAGGCGGATGTGGTCCATCTGCATTACAGCCCGGATGAGGCCAGTAACCTGTTCGCCGATGACCGTCGCGGTCTGAGCCTGACCCACGGCTGGAACAGTCTGACCCAGCTGACCCGCGGTCGCGGCGACAAGCACTTTTCCGCTGATCAACTTCAGAGCCTGTGCCCGGACTGGCGTAATCGTCTGGCCTATGTCTGCGGTCCTCAGCCGCTGATGGATGCAGTATCGGACCACTGGCGGAATGCTGGACTTGATGCGCAACTCAAGCAGGAGAACTTCCGCCCGGCACTGAAAACCGTTGCTGCCGGAGCCGGTGGCGAAGTCCGTTTCTGGCACAGCGAGCGTGCTGCGGAAGCGGCTGGTGACAAGCCGCTGCTGGAAGTGGCTGAGCAGGCCGGGCTGCTGCCAAAGCATGGTTGCCGCATGGGTATTTGCCAGGGCTGCCTGGTGACGTTGAAGGAAGGTCAGGTCCGCGATCTGACCACTGGTGAAATTTTCGGTGAAGCCGGCGATATGGTGCGCATCTGTGTTTGCGCTGCCGCCGGTAATGTCACTCTCGACCTGTAAGGAGAGCCAACATGACTGCCTCGTTGAACCTCGACAAAAATATCATTGCTGCTGCCCGGGCTCGCCGTCTGCCGGTGGACCTCACCGATCAGCAGGTGCAGCAGTTCGGTGCCGAGATCGAAGCACTACGCCAGCGCATCATGAACAGTCTCGGTGAAAAGGACGCGCGCTATATCCGTCGCCTGATCAAGGTGCAACGTGCGCTGGAAGTCGGCGGGCGCGGTCTGCTGTTCGCCGGCATTCTGCCGCCGGCCTGGCTGGCCGGTACCGCCATGCTTGGCGTCGCCAAAATCCTCGAGAACATGGAAATCGGCCACAACGTTATCCACGGTCAGTGGGACTGGATGCGCGATCCGGAGATCCATTCCTCAAAGTGGGAGTGGGATAACGTTTGCCCGTCGGACCAGTGGCAGCACTCGCACAACTACATGCACCACAAGTGGACCAACGTGGTCGGCATGGACCGCGATGTCGGTTACGGCATCCTGCGGATGAGCGAAAGGCAGCCGTGGCACCCGGCCTATCTGGCCCAGCCGGTTACCAACGCCCTGCTGGCAACCTTTTTCCAGTGGGGTGTGGCCCTGCATGATGTCGAGTTCGAGCGCGTTCGCAAGGGCGAGAAGAGCTTCAAGGAAGCCTGGGGTCAGCTCAAGCATATCGGCAAGAAAGTGCGCAAGCAGGTGATCAAGGACTACGTCCTGTTCCCGCTGTTGGCCGGCCCGTTCTTCCTGCCGGTGCTGGCGGGCAACATCAGCGCCAATCTGATTCGCAACCTCTGGGCCTACATGATCATTTTCTGCGGCCACTTTCCGGACGGTGTTGAAGACTTCCTGCCGGAAGATATCGAGAACGAGGACAAGGCCCACTGGTACCTGCGTCAGCTGCTCGGCTCGGCCAACATCGAGGGCGGCCCGCTGATGCATATCATGAGCGGCAACCTGAGCCACCAGATGGAGCATCATCTGTTTCCGGATATGCCCAGCAACCGTTATGCTGAGGCAGCAAAGGAAGTGCGGGCCATCTGTCAGAAGTATGGTCTGCCCTATAACAGCAAGCCGCTGCATCGTCAGTTCGGCTCGGTGTTGGCGAAGGTGATGCGCCTGTCCCTGCCAAATCGTGCGCCGAAGCAGGCTATGGTCAGCGCCTGACCGGAGTATAAAAATGATCAAGGTACTGGACGCTGTTCGTAGTGTGCTGGAAAGCACAGTGAAGTCCGGCACGGTGCGGGTAGAAAACATCCACAATCTGGTGGTGGATTACGCTCGCGGCTTCATTGAACAGGAAGACAAGCAGGTGGATCGCGACAGCATCTACCAGCTGGTTCGGGATATCACCTCTGAGATCGGCGGCTTTGCCGATGACGTGCTGGACACGGCGGAAGACGCCCGCGAAACCGTCAAGAAAACTGACCAGAGCTGATCAGCGTGTCAACACGTCTGGTCACGATGACAGCGGCGCTGTTGGCAGCGCCGCTGTTTTTGTTTGTGTTGTTGTGGACGCTTTTTGCCTGGCGTCCTGACAGCAGCGGCTGGCCGCAGTGGCCAGCTTCCGACTCGGCCGAAGCTGGCGCTCTTTCGGTGACCTGGCTTGGCACATCGACGCTGCTGATCTCCGACGGCGTGACGCAGTTGATGACGGATGGATATTTCAGCCGTGCGTCCCGGTTCTCGGTGATGACACAGGATCTGGCCCCGGACGACGAGCGCATTGATGCGATGCTGCGCCAGTATCAGATCGACGCTCTGGATGCGGTGCTGGTGGTGCACTCCCATTTTGACCATGCAATGGATTCGCCGGCAGTGGCGATGCGTACTGGTGCCGAGCTGGTCGGCTCGGAAAGCACCGCCAATCTGGGTCGTGGCGCCGGGATGGCAGAGTCTGCCATTCAAGTCGCGGTGCCGGGTGAGCCGATTCGTTATGGCGAATTTGAAGTGATCTTCCTGCTTTCTGATCATGTGCCACAGGCAGCGTGGCTGGACCGGCTGACCGGGATGAACGAACCGATCAGCGAACCGCTGACGCCTCCTGCTCCGGTATCAGCCTGGAAGGAAGGCGAGTCTTACGTGCTGGTAATCCGCCATCCGAGCGCCGACATTCTGATTCAGGGCAGTGCCGGATTTATTGACGGTCAGCTGGACGGTTATCAGGCCGATCTGGCGTTTGTTTCCAGCGTCGGGTTGTCGCGGCAACGTGATGGTTATGTCGCTGATTATGTCCGCAATACAGTATCCGCTAGCGGCGCGACCAGAGTGGTGCCGATTCACTGGGATGATTTTTTCCTGCCCTGGCAGGCAGAAAGTACGCCGGCCATGCCGCGGATCATGGAAGATCTCGAGGCGTCGTTCAGGTTGCTGAGTCATCAGGTGCGGGCCGCTGGCGCGGAGTTTGTTGTGTTGCCGCCAGGGCAAAGGGTTCATTTTCGCAAAGACGAGGAAGCCCCGCAGGAATAATCAGCCGACGGCGACGTTTGCCGCGGCTGCTCGTCCGCTCCTGCGGGGGGGTGATGCAAGAATCAGTTTTCGATGATGCGGATTTCACCGGCCAGGTGCGGCTTGACACCATCTGCGCCGAGCAGGCGGAAATCCATGCCACCGGCAACTTTTTCCTCGGCAAACTTCACCTTCGCCGGAATAAACAGCGGCAGTTTGAAGCTGACATCGACGCTGAACGGACCCTGCGGGAAATTCGGTTCCAGTTCAGCCAGGCAGCGCGCTTTCGACCACATGCCATGAGCGATCTGGCGCTTGAACCCGAACAGCTTTGCGGTCAGTGGGTACAGGTGGATCGGATTGCGATCACCGGAGACTGCACCATAACGGCGGCCGATATCGCCTGGCACCGACCATTCCTTTGCACCACTAACTGGCTCGACCTGTGGCGCTTCTTTTTTCTTGCTGCCACCACCTCCGCCGCTACGGAACAGCATGAAGGATTCACTCTCCCAAACCTGTTCGCCAGCGGTACTGACACTGGTGAGAATGGAAAACTCGTAACCGGAATCACGTTTTTCCAGAGCGCCGAACCGGCACTCGACGTCGAGCTGTTCACGTTCCTGAATCGGTCTGAACTGGGTGATGCGGTTACGCACATGGACCAGACCCATGGCCGGGAACGGAAAGCGTTCATCCAGCAGCAGGGTCATGAACAGCGGGTGGGCATGCATGTGCGGATAGGTGATTGGCAGGGTGCCCTGACTCTGAAAACCGCACACCTTGCGGTAGCTAGCCAGATGCTTCGGATCCAGCACCAGGTCACTTAGTCTGGCGCCAATAGCCGGCAGTTCCGGATTCTTGCCCGGTTTGACGCCGGCACGGATCACAGCTTTGGCAAACAAGGGCAGTATCGACGGCGCGTTACGCAAGTCGCGGATGGCGAGATCGGTCATGGTGGCACCTCCCTGACAGTAAAGTGGCGCAAAGTATAGTCAGCCATGTGGCGGAGGCGATTGGCCGGCGCGCCCTGCGGTTCCGGTGCGGGGGCGCCCTGTGCTACATTCGGCGCTCTTGTATACCTCGGGAAACAACCTGCCGATGACCACCCTGACTGACTCCGGTGTCCTGCTGCGCATGGCCTACAAGGCGATGCAGAACGCGGGCGTCGACGCGGATGCAGTACTGGCCAAGGTAGGCCTCGACAAGTCCATCCTGTCCCTGCCCGAGCTGCGCACCCCGCACGATGCCCAGGAGTGGTTCTGGCAGGCCATGGAAGAGGTGTCCGGTGACCCACACATCGGCCTGCACCTCGGCTCTCATATGCCGATTTTCAAAGGGCAGGTGCTGGAGTACCTGTTTCTCTCCAGTCCGACCTTCGGCGAGGGGCTGAAACGGGCGCTGGATTACCAGCGGCTGCTGTCTGATGCTGCCAATGCCGAAATGGTTGACCACGGCGAACGCGTATTTCTCAAGCAGATGCTGTGGAGCAGAAAACTGGCGCACCTGAATGAGTGTGCGTCGGTCGGTGTGATCAAGTTTTTCAGCTTCGTTACCGACGGTGCGTTCATGCCGATTGAAGTGCACTTCAGTCATCCACGCCATGCCGACCAGCGTGAGTATGAGCGGGTATTTGGTTGCCCGGTGAAATTTGAAATGCCGGATGTCGGTATTTTCTTTGATCGCAAATTGATGGACCTGCCGTCAGCCCATCATGAGCCGGAACTGTTGCAGCTGCACGAGCGTCTGGCCAGTGAGCAGATGGCGCGGCTGGAAAAGCAGGACCTGGTGTTTCAGGTCAGCCGGCTGGTGGCCGAGCTGCTCGAGTCCGGTCACGCCAATCTGGAAGAAGTGGCGGCGCGTCTGGGTATCAAGCCGAGGCAGCTGCGTACCCGACTGGCGGATGCGGGCACCAACTTCAACCAGCTGGTGGCGGAGTATCGCTGTAAACTGGCCAAGCGCCTGCTGGCCGGTACGGACGAGAATATCGACGAGATTGTCTATCTCACCGGCTTCTCTGAACCGAGCACGTTTTATCGTGCCTTCAAGCGCTGGGTCGGCATGACGCCGATCGAGTACCGCAAGCTGAAGTCTGACGAAGATGTGAAGTAATCTCAGGCCGCCAGCCTGGCGGCCTGCAGCAGTAAATCCGCAAATGCGGCAGCCGCCGGCGACAGCTGCCGCTCGCGCCGTTGCACCAGACCATAGCCGGTTTGTATTTCCTCAAGGCCCTCTACCGGCAGCATGACCAGCGTCCCGGTCGCCAATTGGGTCTGAATCACGCTGACTGGCGCCATGCTGATGGCATCGCTGCCCGCCACCATGGCCACCAGCATGGCGACGTTGTCGCACTCGATACGGCGGGTCAGGCCACCGTGTGCAGCGCTCAGTTGTTGCAGCGTCGCTTCGATGGCATCGGGTAGTCGTGTCAGCGCAAACGGATACGACAGCAGTGCCGGCCACTTCAGCTGGCGTTGCCGGGTCAATGGATGATCACGGCGGCAGAAGATGCCGCCGGCCCGCTGTGGTAGCGGGGTAATGGTCAGCGCCGGGTCAGTACTGAGTTCACGGGTGTCAGCGACAAACAGCTCGATTTCGTGGGCCAGCAGGTCGTGGCGCAAATCCTCCCAGTTGGCGGTATGCAGGCGCAGGCGAATGCCGGGGTAGCGGTCGACGAATCGGGCGGTGACCTGGTCCATCAGACCAATGGCGGGGTAGGGGCCAGTGCCGATCGCCAGGGTGCCGGTTTCCAGTCCCTGTACCGCCTGAATTTCCTGTAGCAATGCTTCGCGGGCGGCAAACAGGGCGCGCACATGGGGCAGGGCGGCGCGGGCATAGACGGTGGCGGTGGCGCCGTGCCGGCCACGATCAAACAGGCTGACGCCAAGCTGTTGTTCGAGCTGCTGGATACTGCGACTGAATGCGGGCTGGGACAGGTGCACTGCGTCCGCCGCACGGGCGAAGTTGCGGTGTTCAAGCAGGGCGAGAAAGTGTTGCAGCTGGCGGGTATCCATGTTGCCAATCATGCGCTTTATGCATCAAAAGTAAATAAACAATGCATTGGATGTTGTTGGCACCGGGGGCCAGACTGGTCCTGTCTGTTCCCCGGAGGTCCACCATGACTCGATCACCGCTATTCCCGATGGCCGCGCTTGCCGCCACCCTGCTGGCCGGCTGCTCCGAGGCTCCGGCGCCGACGCAACAGCAACTGCATCCGGAGCTGGCCGAACATACCCGGCATTTCACCCAGAAGCTGTACCCGGTCGGTCCGCGGGTCTATTCCGCCGTGGGCTGGAATCTTGCCAATACCATCATGATTGAGGGTGATGATGGCCTGATTATTGTCGACGTTGGCGAGTCATCGCTGCAGAGCGAAAAGGTCATGGCCGAGTTCCGGCGCCTGACCGACAAACCGGTCAAGGCGATCATCTATACCCATCACCACCCCGACCATATCAATGGCACCCAGGCGTTTGTCTCGCCCCAGCAGGTGCGCGATGGCGAGGTTGAAATCATCGCCCATGACAGTCTGGTCCAGCATGTGGTGCTGCAGGGCGCCACCGTCGGGCCGATCCTGTCGTTGCGCTCCGGTTACTCCTTTGGACTGGCATTGGCGATGGAGCGGCCGGAGCAGATGGCCGGCATGAATGCCGGCATCGGCCCGACCCCGGAGGTGGATCTGGAACGTGATCCCGGCTCCACCTTTATTGCTCCCACCCGCACCTTCAGTGACGAGCTGGAGCTGACCATCGCCGGTGTAAGGATGCAGATGGTGCATGTGCCCTCAGAAGCTGAGGACGAAATTGCCATCTGGTTGCCGGACGACAATATCCTGTTGTCGGCAGAAGTGATTCAGGGGCCGACCTTGCCGAATGTGCATACTTTGCGCGGAACCAAATTCCGTGACCCGGTGCAGTGGGTCAAGGCTTTGGATCATCTGCGCGCCTTCCGCGCCGAGGCGATGGTGCCGTCGCATGGCCAGCCGGTGATCGGCGCGGAAAAAGTCGAACAGGTGTTGCGCATGACACGCGACGGTATTGCCTACATCCACGACCAGACCATCCGCTACATGAACAAAGGCTATACCGCGGATGAGCTGGTGGAGCTGGTGAAATTTCCTCCTCACCTGCGAGATTACAGCCCGTATCTGCGTGAGTACTACGGCACGGTGAAGCATGCGGTGCGGCAGATTTATAACGGTTATCTGGGTTGGTTCAATGGTGATCCGACCACCCTCGATCCGACTCCCCCGCTGGAGAAGGCGCGGCGGACGGTGGACATGATGGGTGGCCGGGACAAGGTCGTTGCCGCCGCGCAGCAGGCTCTGGATCAGCAGGAGTACCAGTGGGCAGCAGAACTGCTGACGCCGGTGATTCGCATCAATCATGACGATGGCGAGGCGAGGCAGCTGAAAGCGACGGCGTTGCGCCAGCTTGGCTACGCCAGCATGAACATCAACTGGCGTAACTGGTATCTGACCTCGGCGATGGAGCTTGAAGGCGAGCTTGAGGTGGCGATGCTCGCGGCCGGTATGAAAAAACCGTTCATGTCGGTGGCCATGATGCAGAACTTTCCGCCACTGGTATGGCTTAATGGCATGGCGTTGCATCTGGATGCTGAAACAGCTGAGGACACCGAATTGACCATTGGTTTCGAGTTCAGTGATATCGGTGTGCGTCATGCCATCGAGATTCGCCGTGGTGTGGCCCAGGTGTATGAGCAGGTGCCGGAGGATCTGCCGGTGAATGCGACGCTGGTGCTGGACAAGGCGTTTCTTGATCGCATTCTGGCCGGCGAAACCGGCTTGCTGAAAGGAATCGCCTCCGGGGATGTCCGGTTGCAGGGCAGCAAGCTTGATGTGGTCAGTTTTCTCGCCGTACTGGACCCGGAGGATATCGGCGATCAGGGACTGACCGTTCGCTGAGCACTGGCGGGGCTTCTCAAGTAGAATGGCGGCTCGCGATAACGGGGTGAGCCATGGTAGCGGTAGGAAAAATGAACCGGTTGCAGGTGGTCCGGCGCAGTGATTTCGGTCTGTTTCTGGCCGGGGACGCTGAGCAGACCATTTTGCTGCCGAAACGCTATATCCCGAAAGATATGCCCTGCGCGCCGGGTGACCGGCTTGATGTGTTTGTCTACCACGACAGCGAAGACCGTCTGGTTGCCAGCACCGAAATACCGAAAGTACAGGTGGGTGAGTTTGCCAGTCTGAAGGTGGTAGATATCACCCCGGTGGGGCTGTTCCTGGA
>JBFHPX010000038.1:0-13019 GCA_041592575.1 Alcanivoracaceae bacterium | reverse complement strand
TTTTTGCAGCACGGTCAGGGCATCAGCGATTTCTGCCGGCAACAGATCCTGCATCTGCGATGCAATCTGGCCGACCTTCATCACCGCGCCCTTCATCTGGCCGAGGGTTTCCGCAACCTGCTTGCCGACATCGCGCATCAGCTTCTCGCGGTCGCGCTGCTGGGCTTGCTCGTCCTGAAACAGCTTCTTGACCTGATGGCTTGCCACTCTGGTGGCAATCGAAGTGGTCATGCCGGTCAGTTTCAGCAGCCGACCAGCATGGGTGGTGGCGCCAAAGGATTTTTTTTCTTTTGCCATGACTGACTGATCCTGTGCCGGGCGAGACGGCCCATATTATCCGCTCTTGAGGGGTAGCGGGTGGCTGAGTAGCAAAGCATTGCTGGCTGCGTGGTCGCCGGCCATGGCCAAGCGGGACAATGCGGGGAGGAAAGGCAGACAAAAAAAGGGGGGCGAAGGCCCCCCTTTTAACGGAGATGATCAGTCAGTGACGATCAGGCGCGCTGCTCACCGGCAGCAACCAGCTCGTTGAACAACTTTTCGCTCTCCTCGCGGGCAGTCTGGACGGCGCCCAGACCAGCCAGCAGGAATTCATTGGTTTCAGCGGCTTTCTCGCCACGCTGGCTACGGCCGGCGTCAACGAAACGCTCGTACAGGGCCTTGCGCTTCTCCGGAGCGGCTTCCAGCAGCTCACGGGCAGCGGCCAGAGCGCCACGGCTTGCCAGCAGGGCTTTCGGCTTGCCTTCGGCCGCTTCGCCCAGCTCTGCAGTGCCACGGGCAACGTACTCGTCAAGCAGCTCGCTGGAGGTGGCTTCGGCTTTGGTTACGGCGCCCAGGCCGGCCAGATACAGCTTGTTGCCCAGCTCGCGGGCACGGTTGACCAGATTTTCCTGTTGCGCGCGGATATCTTTCAGTTCGCCCATGATGTTGGCTCCCTTGGTTAAGCAGTTGAGAAAATGGCTGCGATTGCAGTGGCGCCAGAGTAGGGCGGAGAGGGAGGGATTGCCCCGATGTCTGTCCGACAATTGGTCAGGCAGGTAGGAATTGTCAAAAAACGTATCAGACCTGCACAGATGTGAACCAGGTCAGGGTCGGTGGGTCGGATGGCACACGTTCCGGTACTGCTAATTCCTTATACTTAGCCGGAAACCCAGCCCGGAGAGCAGATCGTCATGATTGATAAACACATTGCCGAAGTCCCGTCACGGATATGGGAGGAGGGACGTCCGCCGAAGCTGCGGGTCTGGGATGCAGAGTTCAATGTGGCGGGCTGGATCAAGGTAAGTGGCGCCACCGGCGATGCCTGCCTGATGGTGCGTCACGAGGATGAGGCGGGCGAGCATGTCTGTCTGGTGGATCGGACCTCTATATCCGGAGACGGCAGTAATCTGATGTCTGGCCTGATCCGGCTGCGTTTCACCGGCAGTGTCAGCAAGGTTCAGGTACTACTGCGGTTATCCGACCCGGGTATGCGTTTTCAGGTCGACGAGTTGTTTGTCCAGCGCCGCGGCAACGCCCTGCGTCGTCAGAACAAATTGATCTCCAACTATTGATCAGTGACTGCCTGTGCGTCTGGCCGGCTGTTTTGACGGGCCGGCGGGCGCTGCTGCAGTTGCCTCCTGCGGCCGCGTAGCCGCTTCGGCCAGTGATTCCGGCCAGCTTTCGAATACCAGTCCAGTGAGACGATTCAGGCCCTCCAGTGCCTTGTCCGGGGCGGCTTTGCCCAGTTTGACAACGTTGCTCATGGTACTCACCCGATTGCGTTTGCCTGGATGCAATCTGTAAGGCGATTATCGTGCCAATCCGTGATCCATATATTTATTGTTGAAAATCAATCGACTGGGATGAGGTTGGTCGCTGGGTGCGGGACCGCACCATCCCCCTGCGACCAGGTCTGACACTTTTCGTCAGGTCGTCTGGTACATACGTTCAGCTGCCACGCTAAAGAAAAAAATCCGGCATCAGCTGTGCATCGCTGATCGAGGGGTCGACCCGGTAGGCGCTGAAATCGTTGACGCCTTCACTGCGCAGTACCTCTTCGTCGATAAAGAAGTTTCCGGAACAGTCGTTTGCCGGGCGGCAGAGGATCGCGTGGGCGGCATCCGCCATAATGCCGGGCTGCCGCGCGAGCTGTACTTCGGCGACGCCGCCAAGCTGGTTTTTGACGGCGGCGGTATTGATGACGGTCTTCGGCCAGAGCGCATTGAAAGCGACTTTACCCCGGTACTCCTCGGCCATGCCCAGTACGCACAGGCTCATGCCATATTTGGCCATGGTGTAGGCGACGTGACGGCCGAACCAGATCGGGTCCATGTTCAGTGGCGGGGCCAGATTCAGTACGTGGGGATTGGCCGCCTTCTTCAGATGTGGCAGACACAGTCGGCTGGTCATGAAGGTGCCGCGGGTGTTGATCTGGTGCATCAGATCAAACTTCTTCATGTCGGTACTTTCGGTGCCGGTCAGCGAGATGGCACTGGCGTTGTTGACCAGAATGTCGATGCCGCCGAAGGTAGCGACGGCTTTTTCCACCGCGGCAACAACCTGACTCTCGTCGCGAACATCACCGACACAGACCAGTGCCTTGCCGCCGGCGCGTTCAATGTCTTCTGCAGCGGTGTAAAGTGTGCCGGGCAATTTCGGGTGCGGCTCGGTGGTTTTCGCAAACAGCACCACGTTGGCGCCATCGCGGGCGGCACGCTCGCCGATGGCCTTGCCGATGCCGCGGCTGGCGCCGGTAATAAACAGGGTTTTGCCGGCCAGATCAGCCATCGAAGCATCCTCTCTCGGTACGGGAGAGGCAACGCTATCAAGCTGGCCGGCGAACGGCACTGACGAAAAAGATCAGTGCCGTCCGGTCAGGTCAGTCGCGGGCGATGACCCGGTCCTGCAGTTCGTCCTGCAGCGGCGCGATCAACTCCCGGTTGTCATGCTGCCAGGGATGGAAGCCGGGGCGGAAATAATCCAGATACTCCGGGATCAACCGGCGCAGCGGCCCCGGGTTGCCGACCAGCCACCAGCCGCCGCGGAGCATGCGCATCAGGCCGCCATTGCCCTCGCTTTTCAGGTAGGCGTGAGTAATGGCGGTGATGCGCATCCAGAAAAGTATGGTGATCTGAACCATCATCAGTACCCGATTCCAGTAGCCGCCGCCGGTGGCCTCATAGACATCATAGGCCACCGCCTTGTGCTCGGTTTCCTCTACCGCATGCCAGCTGAACAGGGCGCGGATCTCCGGATGCAGTGCCTCGGAGATTTCCGGTCGGGTCAGGAACTGGTTGGCCATAATCGCGGTGAAATGCTCCAGCGCCAGGGTCATGGCCAGCTGCTGCCGTGGGCCGAGGCGCTCGCGGGCCAGGCTGAGCCCTTCCTGAATGTTTTTGAGTACCGGGGCGATCGGATAGCCCTTCTCGTCCAGCCAGGCATTGAACGCTTCGTGCTCCTGACCGTGATGGGCCTCCTGGCCGATAAACTTGCGTACCTCGCTGATCAGGTTCGGGTCGGACAATTCTTTCTGGTAGCGTCTGACCGAATCAATGAAGAAACGCTCACCGTCAGGAAATACCGTCGACATGGCGGCGTAGAAGGCGCTCAGAAACGGGTCATCGCCGAAGAAGTGTTTCGGTACCGCGGCGCTGATTTTCAGGCCGAGGCGACGAACCTGTATGGCCGGGCGGGAAAGCAGTACAGCCTGAGCGGTCATGACAAATCTCCCTGTTATGTTGCAATGAGGCCAGTTTGCCTTGCAGCCGGCGACGGGCCGAGGTTATCTTGTGTCATTCGCCGGTCATTTTGCGCCATCCGTGGCGCTGACGAGAGAGCTTGCTGCATGACCATTCTGAAAATGAATCCCGAGGAATACTCCGTTTCCATCGAGTACGCGCCCCTGCTGGTCACCATGCTGGAACGCTATGGTGTCAGCAAGGAGCAGTTGCTGGCCGGGGCGGCGGAACCGCCGAACCTGCGTGATCCTGGCGCCCGCCTGCCGCTACAGGATTTTGTCGATATCGTTCGCCGCGCTATCAAGCTAAGTGGTGCGCCCTGGCTGGGCTGGGATTTTGGTGCCACCCTGACGCTGTCATCGCACGGCTTTCTCGGTTACGCCGCGATGAGCAGTGAAACCCTGCGCGATGCGGTTGAGCTGGCGGTGAAGTTTTTCCGTACCCGCACCACCGTTGTCGATTTGCAGTTCAAGACCGAGGGTGATACCGCCATTTTACAGCTGGACGAGCTGGTGGCGCTGCACGACATCCAGCCGTTTGTGGTCGAGAGTCTGTTCAGCAGCTTTCATTTCATGGGCCTCAAGCTGCTTGGCGAAGTGCCGATGGATGGCGAGCTGCGGTTTGCCTTCCCCGAGCCGGATTACTACGCGCGCATGAAACCGCTGATTCCGGTGCCGGTACTGTTTGATTGCGCCTATAACCAGATGCGCTTTCCCGCCTCGCGTCTGGACCAGCGCCTGCGCTTTGCCGATCCGCGGCTGGCAAAAATGGCCGAAGCCCAGTGCGAACAGGAAATGGCCAATATCAAGTCACCGCCAAAGCTGCTCAATCAGGTGCGACGGATTATTCTGGCGCAGTCCGGGCGTTTCCCGTCGGTTGACGAGGCCGCTTCCGATCTGCACATGTCATCGCGCACGTTGAAGCGTAAGCTGCAGCAATTGGGCACCAGCTACCAGACGATTCTGGATGACTTGCGTAAAGGACTGGCAGTGGAATATCTGACCCAGACCGAAATCACGGTGGACGATATTGCCGTGCAGCTCGGGTATTCCGATGCGTCGAATTTCGCTCGCGCTTTCCGCCGCTGGACCGGGCGCAGCCCGTCTGACTATCGTCGTTGAGGGAATGACCATGCACAGTCTGTACTTGCCAAGGGATATGCTGGCCGGCGAAACCGCGCTGGTCACCGGTGCCGGTAGTGGCATCAATCAGGGGATTGCCCGCATGTTCGCGGCCCATGGCGCCCGTGTGGTGATGATCGGCCGGCGTCAGGAAAAACTTGATGAAACCCGGGCGATGATCGAAAAGGCCGGCGGCGAAGCGGTCGGCTTTTCCGCTGATGTGCGTGATGCTGATGCCATGGCCGAAGCCGCTCAGCAAGGCGCCGAGCGTTTTGGCCCCTATGAAATTGTGGTTGCCGGTGCCGCCGGGAATTTTCTCGCGCCGGCAGAAAAAATCAGCAGCAACGGATTCAGCGCTGTGGTTGATATCGATCTGAAAGGTACATTCCATACCTTTAAAGCGGCGTTACCACACCTCGCCGGCAGCAACGTCAAGATGCTGGCTATTACCGCTCCACAGTCGCAGATGCCGATGCCTTATCAGTCCCATGTCTGCGCGGCCAAGGCAGCGGTCGACATGCTGGTAAAGACACTGGCCATTGAGTGGGGCAAACGTGGTGTCCGTGTCAATGCGTTGTCGCCCGGCTATGTTGCCGGTACTGTCGGTGGTGATCTGCTGGCGGCGGACAAGGGCGACGAAATTCGCCATCGGCTGCCGCTTGGACGTTTTTCCATGGTAGATGAGATGGCGCAGATGGCGATGTTGATGGTAAGCCCGCTGACCAGCTATATGACCGGACAGATTGTCGCGCTGGATGGTGGCGTGTCCCTGCTCGGTGGCTCGGCGATGCTGGACCTGGCCGGTGCCTGAGCTGCATTTCCGCCTCAGCGCGGACACCCGGGCGTTAGGCGAGACCGGCGACTGCTGGATTCGCTGGATGAATGATCAGCGTTTCCCCTGGCTGGTGCTGGTGCCGAAACGGGATGGCATTCGTGAGTGGTACGAACTTGATCATGACGAACAGCATGAGTTACTGGATCTGATGAACCGCTGTGCACTGCACCTGCAGACTTTGACCGGCGCCGACAAGATCAATATCGGCGCGCTCGGTAATCTGGTGCCGCAGCTGCATATTCATATCGTTGCGCGCCGTGAGGGAGACCCCTGCTGGCCCGGTCCGGTCTGGGGTAACGGCAGCGTGCAACCCTATGCCGATGGACAGCAGCCGGCCTGGCTGCCGGCGATGCGTGATCGACTGAGTTACCGTTGTGCTTGAAAGTGTGTTCTGTGACTGCCCCTACTGTGGCGAGTCGATCGAATTGCTGATCGACTGCTCGGTGGCCGAGCAGGACTATATCGAAGACTGCAGCGTCTGTTGCAGTCCGATCAATATCAGTGTGGTTGTCGATGATGACGGGATGCCGCAGGTATCGGTGCGCACTGACAGTGAATGAGAGAGTTTGAATGAGTAGCTGCAAGGAAATCGTTGTCACCGAGAATGCCGGTGTGCTGGAAATTTCGATCCGCCGACCGGAGCGCAAGAATGCCCTGACCCATGCCATGTACACGGCAATCAATCAGGCCTTTGACCATGCCGAGGCGGCCGCGTCAGTGCGGACGGTGCTGATTACCGGAACCGAAGACTGTTTCACGGCTGGTAACGACATGGTGGATTTTCTGCAAAGCCCGCCGATTGGTGATGAGGCGCCGGTAATGGTTTTTCTTGGCAAGCTGGCGACATTCCAGAAGCCATTGATTGCCGCAGTGAACGGTCCCGCTGTCGGCGTCGGCACCACCATGCTGCTGCATTGTGATCTGGTCTATCTGGGCGAATCGGCGAAGCTGCAGATGCCATTTACTTCACTCGGCCTTTGCCCGGAGGCCGGTTCCAGTTATCTGCTGCCGATGCTGATGGGGCATCAGCGTGCTGCCGAATTGCTGATGCTGGGCGAAACCATTGATGCTCGCCGTGCCTGTGAGCTGGGCATTGCCAATGCGGTGCTGGCGGACGCGGACTATCAGGCCCATGCCCGCAAGCAGGCGGCGCGGATGGTGGCACAGCCGGCGGCCGCGGTGCGTTTGACCAAGCAGCTGATGCGTGAGCCGTTTATGACGAGCTTGCGTGATCACATGAAGACCGAAGGTGATGCCTTCGGCAAGCGGCTGGTGTCGCCGGAAGCACGTGAGGCGATGCAGGCTTTTATGGAAAAGCGCAAACCGGACTTCAGCCGGTTCGAGTAATGGCAGTTCGAGAACCCTGAAGGATATAGGGGATGGGCGGGTGAGAGCTGGGTGATAAGGGCTCTTGGTTGTCAGCGATGTGCCCGATCCGGGCCAACAGTGCAGCAGGCGGGGCAGATCGATGAAAAGTCCAGAGATACCGGAGAATGAACAGGGCAGACTCAGCGCTCTGCAAGCACTCGATATTCTTGATACCGGCAGGGAGGAGCGTTTTGATCGTTTGACTCGCCTTGCCTCTCATGTGGCCGGTACGCCGATCGCTCTGGTCAGCCTGATAGACCAGTACCGGCAGTGGTTCAAGTCGCGGGTTGGGCTGGATGCAGAGGAGACGCCGAGGGACATATCGTTCTGCGGTCATGCCATTCTTCAGGATGAACTGTTTCAGGTTCCGGATGCACTTCAGGATCCCCGCTTCAGTGATAACCCGCTGGTAACTGGCGACCCGTCAATCCGGTTCTATGCTGGCGTGCCGCTGGAGCTGGAATCCGGCCATACCGTCGGTACCCTGTGTGTTATTGACCGGAAGCCGAGGACCCTTGATGCCGAGCAGCAGTCGCTGTTGAAAGATATTGCTCGCGCAGTCGTTGACGAGCTGATGCTGGGGAATGTGCTGGCCCGGGCGCGGCTTCAGGTCAAGCAGGCAGAGCAGCTTCGGGCAACCCTCGAGACAGTTGCAGATGGCATTATCACCATCGATGCCAGAGGCATCGTTCAGAGCGTTAATCCGGCCGCCCTGAAGCTGTTTGGCTATCGGGAAAATGAGCTGGTTGGTCGCAATGTGTCGGTGTTGATGCCCGAGCCGTACCGGCAACAGCACGATGGCTATCTGAGTCGTTATCTCAGTGGCGGAGACCCGCGTGTCATTGGTGTTGGTCGTGATACCACCGGTCAAAGAAAGGATCGGTCAACCTTTCCCATGCATCTGGCTGTCTCGGAGATGTGCTACGAAGGTGAAAGGTTTTTTACCGGTGTGGTACACGATACCAGCGCCGAAACCAGGCTTCGGCAAGATCTGAAGGAGTCTCTGGAGCTCAGGCAGGCCATTCTTTTCAGCGCCTCGGTGGCGATTATCTCGATAATGCCTGACGGGACCATTTTGTCATTCAATCGTGGCGCGGAGCAGTTGCTCGGCTATGGTGCCGAGGACCTTGTTGGCAAGCAGCGCTTTGAGCTGCTTCATGATCCGCAGGAAATTGCAGAGCGCGCCGCGGCCCTTTCCGAAGAGTTGGGCCGCAAGGTGGAGCCCGGCTTTGAGGTCTTCATTGCCAGAGCCCGATTGGGGGAGGCGGATCGTCGTGAGTGGGCTTATCTGCACCGGGATGGCACCCGCATTCCGGTGGAGCAGACTATTACTGCTTTGCGAAGCCCTTCCGGTGCGATCAAAGGGTTTCTTGGCATCGCCGTTGATATTCGCCAGCGTAAGGATGCGGAACGCACCAAGAACGAGTTTGTTTCCACCGTCAGTCATGAGCTGCGTACGCCGCTGACATCTTTGCGTGGTGCCCTGGGGCTGCTGATGTCCCGGTTTTCTGATGACTTGCCAGAGAAAGGCCGCAATCTTCTCGAGAATGCCAGTCGTAACAGCGAACGGCTCAGCCTGCTGATTAACGATATCCTTGATCTGGAAAAGCTGGAAGCAGACCGAATGGATTTCGAGATGATCTCGGGGGACCTTCGCGAGGCAGTCAGTCAGGCTGTCACCAGCAACCTTGGCTACGCCGAGAAATTCGGAGTCGAGTTAAGACTGCTTGATGTTCCTCCTGCGGCGCCTGCGCTGTTTGATAATCACCGGCTACAGCAGGTTCTTTCCAATCTGATTTCCAATGCCGTCAAGTTTTCTCCGGAGGGAGCGACGGTTGATGTCTCGCTAACTGCATTGGCTGACCAGTGGCGGATAAGTATTCGTGACAGAGGCCGAGGCATTCCGGAGTCTTTCCGTGGCAAGATTTTTCAGCGTTTCTCTCAGGCAGACAGTTCCGATGCGCGGGAAAAGGGTGGTACCGGGTTAGGATTGAGCATTTCTCGGGCGATTGTCGAGAAGCATAACGGCAAGATCGGTTTTCATGACGGCGATGGGGGCGGAACGGAGTTCTTCTTCGTGCTGAATTCGGCCGCTGATGTGGATCAGGGCATCGACGGTGAGGCGAGTGCAGCTGGTCTGCCGCGGATACTGGTTTGCTCCGATAACAGCAATGTGGCAGATGTTCTTTGTCTGATGCTGAATCACAACCGCTTTCATGGTGATCAGTGTCCACCGGAGAGTGTCCAGCAGATGCTATCCGAAAAAAGGTATCGGGCATTGTTGCTTGATTTTTCCCATGGTGTTGAGACGGGCCTCGGGCTGCTGCAACGGCTTCGCGCCAGTGAAACCACTCAGGATCTGCCGGTTATCGTTATCGCCAGCCAGTCTCAGTCCGAGGGCATGGAAGCAACGCTGCAGGCCTTGAATGTCTATCACTGGCTGCAAAAGCCGGTGGACCGGAAGCAGCTTCATCAGGCACTGGTCTCCAGCGGTCGCCGAAGCCAGAGTCGGCCGAGCCTGTTGCATGTCGAGGACGATCTGGATGTTATCCAGATCGTCAAAAGCGTTACCGAGGATCTGGCAGATTATGACTATGCCGGCAGTATCAGGGAGGCGCGCGAGAAGCTGCATGCGCATGCCTATGATCTGGTGTTACTGGACTTGAACCTGCCCGACGGCGACGGTCGCCAGTTGCTTGGTCTGACTGCCCCGCCGACGCGGGTTATCGTATTCAGTGGCGAGCAGGTTGCGGTGCCAGCCGAAGGGGAAATCATCGCCAGCCTGGTGAAAAGCCAGGTGACTAACGAGAGTCTGCTCAAGACCTTGGCCAGTGCCCTGCAGGAAGCCGACGAACGGTAATGTGCAGCGGCGCAGACGCGCTCGCCACTGGAGCGCGGAAAGAGTATTTTGAGATGTGTATCACACTTTATCCCCGGGGGGGCGATGGCCACTGAGCAGCTTCGCGTTATCTATGTTGATGATGAGGACGATATACGGGAGGTGGCCCTGATGTCGCTGGAGGATGTTGGCGGGCTCGCGGTGACCGCGTTCAGCAGCGGCCAGGCACTGCTTGATGCCAATGCCCCGGCGCCGGATGTGTTCCTGCTGGATGTGATGATGCCGGGGATGAACGGGACCGAGCTGCTCAAGCGCTTGAAGGCGTGCCCGGACTATCGGGCGGTGCCGGCGATATTTATGACCGCCAAGGCTCACCCCGCTGAGGTCGAGTCTCTTGTTGGTGCCGGTGCGATTGGTGTGATCTGCAAGCCATTTGACCCGATGACGCTGGCTGATGAGGTGCGCAACTTACTGGAAAGTTATGAACGACGTTGATCCGGTGCCAGGCAGACAGCGTTTCCTGAATGGCCTGCCGGCCAGGCTGGCGGCGGTTGAGACGGGGGTTCTGCTGGCTGGCAAGCAGCCCGCGGAGGCGGAGATCAAAGCCGCGATACTGGCGGCGCACTCGCTCGCCGGGTCGGCGGCGCTGTTCGGGCGTTTCAGACTCGGTGAGCTGGCGCGGGAAATCGAAGAGCTTCTCAACACGGTTAGCCGGGCAGGCCTGAATCCGCCCGCACAGGCGCTCACGGACCTGACGGAGCGCTGGGCGGCGATGAAGGCATTGGCCGGTCTGTCGGATTCGGAGGAAGATGATTCAGCGGCGGCTGGCGGGCACGGCGAACTCGGGCCTCGCCTGCCGGATCAGGATAATCGTCAGGTTCTGTTGCTTGAAGATGACGTCGAGCTGGCTGAGGAGATTCGCCGGCAGTTAGCCGGTTTTAACTGGAATGTTGATATCGCCACCAACAAGCTGGAAGCGCTGGCGTTGCTGCGCGGCCGTTGCTATCTGGCGCTGATCGCTGACGTTGTTTTGCCGGAGGGCAATCTGGCTGGCACCGAGCTGGCCGAGGCGCTGCCCGTCGGTGTGTCTTTGCCGCCCACTGTTTTTGTCAGCCGGCGCTGGGACTGGGAGGCGCGGCTTGCCGGCGTGCGGGCTGATGCCGTCAGTTATCTTACCAAGCCGGTTGATACCGCCCGGCTGGCGGAGCTCATTGCCGGTATTCATGATCACGATGACGGCGCTACCCGGGGTCGCGTTGTTCTGGTCGATGATGATGAGCTGCTTGCTTCCCACTATTCCGTGGTGCTGCAGAAAGCGGGACATGAGGTCATTGCCCTGCAGGACCCCGGCAAGCTGCTTGATGTGTTGCCGGTGTTTCATCCGGATCTGCTGATACTGGATCTGCATATGCCTGGCTGCAACGGGATCGAGGTTGCCAAAGTGGTGCGGCAGGACAGTGACTACAGCGGCTTGCCGATCCTGTTTCTGTCTGCAGATCGTAACCAGCGGCCCGAGCGCGAGGCTATTCGCGCCGGCGCGGATGACTTTCTGCTAAAGCCCATCAGTGAGGAGTGGCTGGTGGCCGCCGTTGAGGCACGGGTCAAGCGCTCCAAGGCAATCCAGCGCTTGTCTCAGCGCGATAGCATGACCGGTCTGCTCAACCACCTGGCCATCCTGCGCGAGCTTGAGCAGGAGGCCAGTGCCTCGTCGCGGAATCAGTCGCCGTTAAGTTTTGTCATGCTGGACATAGATCATTTCAAGCAGGTCAACGATTGCTATGGCCATCCGGTCGGTGACCGGGTTATTCGCGCGTTGGCGAATCTGATGCGGCGGCGTGTCCGGCGCACGGATCTGGTCGGGCGATATGGGGGCGAGGAGTTTGCTCTGGTGTTGCGGGATACCACGGCGGACAAGGCCGAGGAGCTGATGGAAGGCATCCGTCAGCGTTTCGCCGCCATTCAGTTTTCCGCCGGAGACAAGGTGTTTCATTCCAGCATCAGTATCGGAGTTTGTCAGGTTCGTCCCGGTGAGGGGGTTGACAGCATCGTCAAGCGTGCTGATGACCTGCTTTACACGGCCAAAAACCAGGGCCGCAATCGCATTGTCACCTCGGCCTAGCAGCGGCTTGCCGTCAGGCAGGGACGCTGGTGGCTTTCGTGCGCTCACGGGCATTCCAGAGCCGGCGATAGCGGTAGAACGGCACGGTCGGGTACAGGTGGTGCACCAGATGGTAATTGTGCCAGCCCATCATAAGCTCGAGATGTGATGCTGGAATTGATGGAGAGGTGCAATGCGGACTTCAGCAAGTTCGATTAAGGTGGCGGCAGCTCTGTAGGAACCGTCTGCCGACGACGGAAACATTGCGCGCCCGTCAGCCTTTTCTACAGGGTATGGAAGTTGAAGTATCGTATTGCCTTGTCGAAGCGCTTGCTGATTTCCTCAAAGCTGATTCCCAGTGCATCACCGGCATACTGATGACGGCTTCGGTAATACTTTGCTTTTTCATTTTTCTTGCTGAGCCAGTCACGGTATGAGTCGCTGACCGGCCAGAGAAAGGTGTGGTAGATCTCATCGATGGTTGCCATCGGTGCTCCTGTCAGATCTTCCATCGGTACAACCACGAATCTGTTTTGCGGCAAATGCCGATGGCAATCCATAAGGACCTCGTAGTAGTGCGCGAGCATCCCGGTCAGGCCCTGACGCCACCAGCAGAGATCCGGCTTGCCGGAAAACAGCCGTGCCCCGATCAGAATTGAACTGACCTGTGACGGCACCGCTTCGTGCGGCGTACGGATGCAGGCGATAAAGCGGGCATCCGGGAATTCTTCAGCGAGACTGTGCAGCCAGGGGGTGAAGGAAGGGTTTTTCGACAGCAAGGTTTTGTCGCTGCCATGAACATAAAGGTGGCGCTGAATCAGTTGGCGATAGATACCGGTCAGGTGTTTTTTCTGATCGGCGCTGGCATCGCGATCCAGTCGCGCAAGGTGCCAGAATGCATTGTCACCAAACGGCAGAATGAGCAGGAAGCAGCCAAGGTAAGGCGCCAGCGCCAGATAGTCTTCCTCCGGATCAAGCAGGCCGGTCTTGTGCACCCCATCCAGTCCACCGAGCAGCTTTCGCTCCAGCCAGTGCAGGGAGC
>JBFHPX010000037.1:0-13055 GCA_041592575.1 Alcanivoracaceae bacterium | reverse complement strand
GTGAGGGCGCTGACCTTGGCCTCAAGGTTGCTGCTGACAAGGCCTTGCTCAGAGGACAGTTCAAGTTTGCCGTCCTCGAAAGTCACTGGAGATTGCAGCTGTCCGGCGATCGTGATTTTTTTCCAGTGATGCAGACTACGAAAGTCTCTCTGCGGTGAGAATGGTTGAACGTCGACTTCGCTGGAAACAAACGCCGGGCTGACAAGCCGGTTCTTGATATGAATACGGTCAAGTGAGCCGCTTAGCAGTGCCTCGCCTTCAAGGCGATCTGTTTCAAATATCGTCGAAAGCGCCGGCAGTGATCCGTTCCACTGAGCCTTTGCTTTCAGGGCGTACGGCTGTGACAGCTTTAATCGTCCTTCTGTTGCGCTGATTCTGAACAGGTTGTGGTGAACGGAAAGGCTGAGGAACTTCAGACTTTGCCACGCCGACAGATCAGCGCCGGTGACAAGATCAAGCTGCACTGTCTGGCGCTCTGGGTGATGTATGGAGAGGCCATTCAGCCTGGCGTCATCAATGGTCAGCAGGAATGGCAGGGACAGCTTGTCAGGCATGACGAATGACGGTTTGTCGCTGCTGTCTCCGGGCGTCTGCGACACGCTTACATTGCTGGCGTACAACCAGTGAGCCCGGACCTCGCCATACCATAGTGCGGAAAGGTCCAGTTTGAGTTGCACTGCCTCAGCCTGAATGTCAACGGAAGGCAGTTGATAATGAAGAGCGCCGACGTTGATTCCTGCCAACCAGGTGCCGCTGACATTATTGGTGCCTAGCTCGCCGGGCACATAGTCACTGACCGTGGCGAGCAGCCAGCGACTGCCACGTTCGCTGCCAAGCAGGGCTGCGGCAAGCGCCTGAATGACCAGCATGGCGGCCAGCACTATCAGGATCAGGCGCTTCACAGGTCTGGCCCCATGCTCAGGTGGAGACGCCAGCTGCGGTCTGCATCTACCGGTCTGGCCAGATCAATGCGAATGGGGCCAAGCGGAGACCGCCAGCGAATGCCGGCACCGGCGCTGACCCGCATATTGGCAGCATCAATGTCATTGAATGCGTTGCCGGCATCGACAAAGACCGCCGGATGCCAGCGTTGCGACAACGCAAAATCGGTTTCAAGCGATCCGGTCAGCAGGCTTCTTCCGCCGGTGACGTCGCCGTTTGCATCCGCAGGGCCCAGTGTCTGGTACTCAAAACCGCGGATGCTACTGTCGCCACCGGCGAAGAAACGAACGGTTGCCGGCAGGGTAGCGACGTCAGTGACGCCGGTGTGTCCGGCCTCCAGTCTGGCAAGCAGGCGGGCAGGGCCGCCGGAGATAATGCCTTTCATCCAGAGTCTGGTCTGAATGAAAGCGTCGGTTGTCGAGATAGAAGGGTGGGTGCCGCGCACCCCGACGCCGAGCTTCCAGCCCCGTCGCGGGAAAACCGGATGGCTGCTGCGAATTTTCTGCAGCTGGACGCCGGGCATCACCAGTTCGGAGGTTTCTGTTTGATCGGCTACGGTGAAGTTCTCGCGCTCGTAATCCAGTGATCTGGTCAGTACCCAGCCGCTGAGAAAGCCGCTTATCAGGCTGGCCCTCAAACGGAACTGCTCGCTTTCGGCGCTCTCGTTGTTTTCATACTGATACCCGGAAGAGAATATCAGTCGGTCCCTGACAGGATCACGAAAGGGGATTTCGTAGCTGCTGGTTATGGCACGGGTCAGAGTCGATATCTGACTGTCGGCGCGCCAGCGGTGGCCATTTGAATTCACATAGCGATTTTCGTAGCCCAGTCGCAATCTGGGCCCGGTGTCGGTGCTGACGCCGACCCCGGCCAACCAGGCTCGCTGTGGCCGCTCGCTAAGGCGTAGCGTCGCCGGGACCTCAGCGCTGCCCTGATCTGGCTCGCCTCGCTCCAGTCTGACCGTTGAAAAGTAGCCGCTGCCCAGCAGCGCCTGCTGACTCTCAAGCAGCCTTTCACTGTCCCAGGGCTGGCCCTGTTCAAAGCGCAGATATCGGGCCGCCATCCGGTTATTCAGCACGTTCTGGTCAAGGGTAAATTCGCCGAACCGATAACGTCTTCCGCTCTCCAGGGTCAGGATAATATCTGCGGTCAACATGGCAGGATCGACTTCAAGTCGGTGCTCCAGTAACTGGTGGTCGAAATAACCTCGTTCATTGGCAAGTTGCAACAACCCGTCGCGTAACGACTGGTATTCATCATGGCGCAGTATTGCGTTGGGTTTGACGGGGCTGCGCTGGATCAGATCTGCGAATGCAGAGTCGTCTGCGGCATCACCGCGAACGGTGATATTGGCATTGCGGATTCTGACCGGCTCTCCGGCATTGGCTTCGATAGTTACACTCCAGCACTCTTCACTGGATTCGCTTTGCAGCTTAAATTCCGGCTCATAGTAGCCGACGGCACGGGCGGCCAACTCCGCCTGCTTGAGCAGATTGCGGCGCAACAGACGTCTTCGGCCATCGTCTGCCTGGCAGGATTCCCTGTCGAGGCTGAGCATGGCCTCAAGGTTGCGGGTCAGCGCCGGCTGGTCACTACTGATGTGCAGGGACGGTTTGACAACGGCCGCGCCTGCCCGGCCAATAGCCAGGCTGACCAGAATAATGCAAGCGGTGATGATGCTACGCAGTGACAACATGGGGGCATTGTAGCTGCTCAATAGCGGTCACGCTGATACTCACTTGCGGAGGGCCGCTTTTTCAATCGCCGCTGCAGTGTCCGGCGGTGGATGCCCAGCGTTCTGGCGGCAGCGGATACATTGCCCTGATGGTCATCCAGCACGCGCTGGATGTGTTCCCACTCCAGTCTTTCCAGTGAGGGCGGCGCATCGGGCAGCGTCGGCATGCTGGCGGGGTCTTCGAGCAGTGCCTGCAGAATGTCGGCCAGAGATGCCGGTTTGGTCAGGTAGTTATGGGCACCCCGACGGGTGGCGGCAACAGCGGCGGGAATGCTGCCGTATCCGGTCAGGACAAGGATGCGGCAGTCAGGGAATTGCCTTAACAAAGGTTCTATCAGGTCCAGCCCGTTTTCTTCGGCCACGTTCTGGTCAAGGATTGCTGCATCAAGCTTCTGCACCGAGTTCAGCGCCTCGGCTGCCTGCGTCATCGATGCGCAGCGATATACCGTGTAACCGTGCCTGGCAAGGCGATTGCCGAGATGCAGGCGTAATGCGTCATCATCTTCAATGAGCAACAGCTGCTGGGTCAACGGATATCCCCCGTGATTGGCAGCCTGATCCGGGCCACGGTCCAGCGGTCTTCAAACAACAGCTCCAGAGAGCCGCCGAGCGCGGCGAGGGAGGTCTCGATCAGGGCCAGACCGATCCCCAGACCGATCCCCAGACCGGTGCGCTCGTCATCATCGGATTGCTGACGCGGGCCATCATCGCTGGCCTGAACGAGCCAGTAATTTGCATCGCGTTCACAGCGTATATCGAGAACTGTCGCGCGGGCGTCGCTGGCATTGTAGCCGATGTTGGCAAGGACCCTCTGCCACAAGGCGGGTGCATTGACTAAAGGATCGTGCGGGCCGTGCCAGACAACTTTCAGGTTTGGCGAGAGCATGCGCAGATTCTTCTGAAGGTCACGGGTCAGCTCGGAGAGAAGTCGTGGTGTTGCATTGGCCGGGGAAGCGGGGGGCTTCATTATCGCGGCCATTCTTTCGGTTAACGACCGAATCTGTTGCCAGTCCTTTTCCAGTTGCGTTCGGTCCGGCGATGGAGAGTCATCGGTTAGCAGCATCAGCGTGGTCAGAGGGGTATTGAGTTCGTGGGCGCGGTCAGCCAGATCCGCAGCGATCTGATACATGCGCTCTCTTTGCAATCCGAGGCTTAGCGCCATGGCGTGCTGCTGCTGATTGCGCTGACTGGTTTGCTGCAGCGCCTGCCCGAGAATCGAGAACATCACCACCAGAATGACAAAAATCACCCACATGCCAATTTCATGGGTGTGACTGACATCATGCAGGGCGTGCAGGTGCTGGCTATCCGGCAGCTGTTGCCAGGTGCCAGCGGCGGCGTAGCCGGTAATTGCCAGTGTCGCCAGCAGGGCATTGCCTGCCAGCGGTAATGACAGGGCTGCGATCAGGACTGGCAGCAGCAGGTAGAAAATAATCGGATTGCTGGTGCCGCCGATCTGATAGAGCAGGCCCAGAAACAGCAGGACATCCAGACACAGCTCCAGCGTCAGCCAGAGTATCTGATGGCGATCTTTGGCGCGACGAGTAATGAGAAATAGCAGCGAAGGACACAACAGTAGCAGTAACCAGGCCAGCACTGTGATGACCGGCAGTGGTGACACGGCATGTGACCAGGCCAGTGCAAAAGCCAATGCCAGCACCACAGTTAGCAAGCCGCGCAGCATCACCAGCCGTTGTCGCCATACACGAGTGGAAGCGGAAGAGAATGCTGTCATGATGAGTCGTAGTCTGGTCGGTTAGGACGCATTCTAACTGTATAAGCGCGAAGCCGCCTGTGGCGGATTGACGCAGCTGTCAGGGTTTGACCGCCGTTCCGGAGAGCATGAAACCGGCCAGTTTGGGCAGTTTTGGGTGCTGCCATTTCTTCAGGTTGCTGATATCAAAGCCGGACCGGGTAAAAACTGACAGCGTGTCACGACTCAGGTGACAGCCGCAGGCCAGCGGTGTCCATACCGGTTCAATCAGCTTCTGACCGCGACGCCATGCCGGTTTTTCGTGAGCGACATGTTCCAGGACCAGCAGAGCGCCACCTGGTTTCAGCACCCGCAGCGTCTCCCGTGCCGCACTTTCGGCATCAGGAATAGTGCAGAACACTAGGCAGGCAACGACGCTATCGAAGTGATTGTCAGGGTAGGGCAGGGCCTCGGCACCGGCCTGAATAAGGTGGAACCGCTCCGGGCTGGAGGTTTCCCTGGCCGCCGAGCGCGCCTCCTCCAGCAGGGCGTTGGCCGGTTCGATTCCATGTATTTCGCTGGCACGATCGGAGTAGTAAGGAAAGTTGGCGCCGTTGCCGACGCCAAGCTCAAGAACACGACCGCTGGCTGAACCGATCAGGGCCGCCCGGTCCCGCGCCAGAGGCCGGGTGGCCCAATCAAGCAGCAGGGGGAAAACCCTGTCCTCATACCAGCTAAACACGGATCACTGGCGTTCCGGCAGTTTGTATTTGTCCGGGTTGTCCAGCATCTCCATGGTCAGCGCCGGCGACCGAACATTGGTCAGGTTGCGGTCCGTGGCGCGGATGAATTTACGCCGGTCTTTTTCGAACTTGCGGAAGCTGCGGTAGTTAAGGGCGTAAAGCTTGATCTCCTGCAGCCGTTTATAGGCATACATGGTATCCAGTGCATCCATGGAGAACTGCGGCTGCATCATCGACGCTTCCTCGAACAATGCCATGGCTTCGTTGAGATTGCGGTTCTTGTTCATGTAGATCAACGCATTGCCGTGTTCATAGGCAACAATCGGAATGTCCGGGGTCAGCTTGCGGGCTTTGCCGAACGAGCTGCCGACCACAGTCGAGCGGGCATTGTAGGTCATTCGCCCGGTAAACTTGCCGACCCGACGCATAATGCCTGCATCAACGCCGGCACGGAATGCGTGGCCGAGCGGATGATCCGGAATCATCTCGGTGATGTGGTCAGAGTTACTCTTGATTTTGCCAATATAGCGTCGCGCAACAACAATCGGGATCGGCGATTCCTCTGCAATACGGGCAATGGCATAGGCATAACCAAGACGGACAGCGGCGGCAAGACTCTTGATCTCCGGGTCCTCTTCAATCTCGGTAATCTGGTCGAAGTACTGGGTGGCCCGGTTGGCGACATCCTGTAGCAGCATGTATTTGTCACTCTGACGTTCGGTCAGATAGATCGCCTGCATCATCTGCGAGAACAGACCCGGAATCAGGCCCATCGGTCCCAGCTCCAGTCCCTCGTTACGCGCCGCCTGAAAGTCGCCGGCAAAGAATTTGCGCCACACTTCCAGATAGCGCTTTTCCAGTTTCTGGAAATCGCCATCGAAGTTGTCGATACCCTCCAGAATGAAGGGATATTTTTCCGACTGCTTGCGAATGTATTCTGCCGACGGGTAAGGCATGCGCAGGCCGCGCATCAGATAGTCCCATTTTTCCTTGATCTGGGCGTCGGTGTAGGTAAAGACGTGCTTTTCAAACGGTGGTTCTGCCCACTTCACCAGGAAGATGCGCTCATCGACCGGGATGTCTTCAATGGCAAGGTCTTCTGCTGTGACTTCGTCCATCTCGTCATCAGCTTCGTCATCGTCGTCCCGGGCAGCATAGCCGTTCAGGGAGAACACACAGAGGATCAGTAGCACCAGCAGGCGCCAGCGGGAGATTTCCTGATATCGCATGGGCTTCAGGCTCATTTTCTCGTTGTTGTGGTTATGTCCACCCTGTCCGGGCGGGTGTGGGCATACCTTGCCACGGGTGATGGGTTTTGAACAGACCTTACCGGCGCCGCCGTGCGCTGCCTGTTCTGCTGCTGGCGCAGCGGCAGTGCCGGCGGGGCTTCAGTGGCCGCCGGCCTGGATCAGGATGTCCGCGTACTCGGTTCCTTGCTGATGTGCTGAAATGGTCGCGAGGGCGCTTGTGCCATCCGGTCCCGGGGCGTTGAGATCGCGGCCCTCGGCAAGGAAGAACGAGACAAAGCGCTCGAAATCCTGTGCCCGGAGGCTGCGGTAGGCGCGCAGCAGGGTGTGGTAGTCCGGGTTCACGCCGGTTTCCGGCAGGGTGTGCAGGAAGGCCTTGACCTGCTCGTCGCTCATCGGTTCGCCGATGATCTGCTTCTTGTCCTTGCGTGCCATATACGGGTTCTCGCTGGGTCGGAGGGGCGCCATTATAGGGATAACCGGCAGGTGCACAAACTTGCCGGTGCGGCGCACAATGCAGGCTGACTTCCGGCGGGAGAACCGGTTTATGAGTGGTTTTGATGATTATCTGGACAAGCTCTGGCGAACACTGTTCGGCAAGGGAGTGAGGGGACTGTCCGCGCCGGACGAGTTGCGCCGTCGCAGTCTGGATCGCCGTACTGTCAGGGCCAGGGAGTTGAGAGAGATCGCTCGGGTGCAGCATGAGCTGCAAGGGCTGGTGGAGGGGCGCTTGCGGATGACCCGGGACGGTAACCTGCGTGAGGCGGCGGATGATGAGCTGATGCAGGGGGTCAAGCTGAATTCGGTGATCGTTTCTGCCGGATTTGATGATCCGGTGGAGTCGCTCGATACCGCCCGGCTGTTGAAACAGGCTGATCGTGACGGCGCCATGCGGGCCGTCCGGCGTGATCTTGCCATTCGGCATATTGCCATTCTTGCCGAAGAAGAGTGCCGCAATCTTCCTCTGGAGAAGATATCGAAAGTCCAGGTGGACCCGGATTGGCTGGTGCGTTGGCGCGATGGCGCCCAGGATGCGGTGTCGGTGCAGCTGAAGCGCTACTGGGCCAGACTGCTGGCAGGAGAGGTGCTGAAACCCAGCACCTATTCCGTGCGTACCATGGAATTCATGCGAACCATATCCCGGGCGGATCTGGAGATGATCAATATCTGTGCGAGACTCTGTTTCGACGGATTCATCTACCGCAATCCCGGCACCTACTTTTCGCCGGCGCTGCACCAGCCGATGTTTGAGCAGATGGAAGAGCTCGGTTTGTTGCGAGGTGTTTACGGCCGCCCGGAGTCATGGACCATGACCTCAACCACAGAACAGGGGTTCAGTACCATGCTTGCCTGTTCCAACAAGGCTATCTTTGTCGAAGGTGGCAGTGCGGAGGATGATTTCCGTCTACCGGTGTACCGGCTTACCCGGTTTGGCCGTGAGGTATTGTCTTTGTGCCGGGTGGATGCGGATCTGGCGTATATGCTTGCGGTGGCCGGAGAGCTGAAGAAGAAGGGATTCAGCGTGCGCCTGGGAGATTGGGTAGGGGATGCCGGTCAAGGGCTGTTTGCCGAGCGAATGGCCGTATAGAGCCGGCGAGGAAATAACAAAAAAGGCGGGAAACCCCGCCTTTTTTGTTCGATCTAGGTGGCTCTTACTGCGCCATGTCTTTCATTTTCTTCAGCGGGCGGATCTTGACCTGTACAGAGGCAGGCTTGGCCTTGAAGGTGGTAGGCTCCTTGGTGATCGGATGGATGCCCTTACGCGCCTTCTGTGCCGGCTTGTGTTTGGTGACAATCTTGAACAGGCCCGGCATGGTGAAGTTGCCAGCGCCGCCTTTCTTCTTCAGATGACCTTCGATGATCAGGTTCAGTTCTTCCAGAACCGACGACACCTGCTTGCGGCTCAGCTGGGTGCTCTCGGCGATGGTGGTCACCAGCTGGGTCTTGCTGACCGGCTCGGCATAAAGCTTGGCTTTTTTCGGAGCGGCCGGAGCAGCTTTGGCTTTGGTAGCAGCTTTCTTCGGAGCAGCCTTGGCTTTCGGAGCGGCTTTGGCCTTGGCTTTTGGTTTTGCGGCAGCAGCTTTTTTCTTGGCAGCCATGATGGTGTGTACCCCTTTATATAGTCCGATTGGATGTCTCGACCCACCCGAAGGATATCCGTTCCCGATGCTACCTCGTGCTTCTGGTAGCTGAGGGGCCGTTCCCCGCGATGATTCCGGGCTAGTTATATGCCAACGACTCGTTACCGGCAAGCACTGAAAGCGGCTTTTTCCGCGTATTTTTGCCCTTTTTTCATGATGAGCCGAAATGGCGCATGGCCGCTTGTCGTTGCACGCGGGGCTGGCATGGCTGACCGCGTCCTGAGTCGCTATACTACGCCGCCTTTGCGGCAGCCCGCCGCGGCCCGAAAAAAAACGAGCGGATTCAAAGTTATGCGTAGCCATTATTGCGGTGATTTGCGTGCGTCCCATGACGGCGAAACGGTAACCCTGTGCGGTTGGGTGCACCGTCGCCGGGATCACGGTGGTGTGATCTTCCTTGACGTGCGCGATCGTGCCGGATTGGTGCAGGTGGTATTTGACCCGGATGCAGTGGCTGCTTTTGAGCGTGCTGACCGTGTTCGCAGTGAGTACGTCATCCGTGTCGAAGGCAGAGTCAGGATGCGTAATGAAGCGGTTCGCAACGCCCGTATGCCCACCGGTGATATTGAGGTGCTCGGTCTGGCGCTGGACATTCTCAACACTTCGGATACGCCGCCATTCGAGCTGGATGAGTTCGGCGGGGCTGGTGAAGAGGTTCGGCTCAAGTACCGTTACCTTGATCTGCGGCGTGCCAACGTGCTGGAAAACTTCCGGTTTCGGTCAAAGCTGACCCATGCGGTACGCAACTATCTGGAAGAGCAGGGTTTCATGGATGTGGAAACCCCGATTCTGACGCGCGCGACCCCGGAGGGCGCCCGTGATTACCTGGTTCCGAGCCGTACCCATCCGGGCAGCTTCTTCGCGCTGCCGCAGTCGCCACAGCTGTTCAAGCAGCTTCTGATGGTGGCGGGCTTCGATCGCTATTATCAGATCGCCAAGTGCTTCCGTGATGAAGATCTGCGTGCAGACCGGCAACCGGAATTCACCCAGATCGATATCGAGGCTTCGTTCGTTGACGAGGAAGCCATCATGGGGGTGGCCGAGGGCATGGTTCGCAGGGTGTTTCGGGACCTGCTTGGCATCGAATTCGGTGAGCTGCCGCGTATGCCATTCAGCGAAGCGATGCGCCGTTTCGGTTCGGACAAGCCGGACCTGCGTATTCCGCTGGAACTGATTGATATAGCGGATCTGATGGACGGCGTCGAATTCAAGGTGTTTGCCGGTCCGGCAAAAGATCCCAAGGGTCGGGTTGCTGCTCTGAGAGTGCCGAAAGGTGCTGAGCTGTCGCGTAGCCAGATCGACGAGTATACGAAATTTGTTGGCATATATGGTGCCAAGGGGCTGGCTTATATCAAGGTCAACGACCTTGCCGCCGGCGCCGAAGGTTTGCAGTCGCCGATCCTGAAGTTCCTCACTGAAACGGCCATTACCGGAATTATTCAGCGTACCGGTGCACAGAATGGCGATCTGATTTTCTTCGGTGCCGACAAGGCACGCGTTGTCAACGAAGCGCTCGGCGCGCTGCGAGTTCGCCTCGGCCACGACCTGAATATGCTGGAGGCGGACTGGGCGCCATTGTGGGTGGTGGACTTCCCGATGTTCGAGGAAAACGATGACGGCTCCTGGGCGGCACTGCATCATCCGTTCACCATGCCCAAGTGCACTCCTGAACAGCTCGCCTCGGATCCCGGTGCTGCGCTTTCCAAGGCCTATGATCTGGTGCTGAACGGCACTGAGCTCGGCGGCGGCTCCATTCGTATCTTCAACCCGGAGATGCAGAATGCAGTTTTCAAGGCGCTCGGCATCAGCGATGAGGAAGCGGCAGAAAAGTTCGGCTTCCTGCTTGATGCGCTTCGTTTTGGTGCGCCGCCGCACGGCGGACTGGCGTTCGGTCTCGATCGTATGGTGATGCTGATGACTGGCAGCGAATCGATTCGCGATGTGATTGCTTTCCCGAAAACCCAGACTGCAGCTTGCATGATGACTCACGCACCGTCCCCGGTGGAGGCGAAGCAGCTGCGTGAAGTGGGTATTCAGGTTCGCAAGGCTGACGCTGACAAGTAATTGCTGTGCTCCCTGCGCCACTTAGCTGATTTTGGGTTGTCATCAGTGTCGTGGCGTAGCACCATCGGGACTGGTCGCCGGCACCGGGCTGCGGCCAGTCAGGGGATTGCAAGGGGGCTCCAATGAATAATTCTTTCCTTCGGGTAACGTTGCTGGCGTTGCTTTCTGTCGCGCTGCTGAGTGGTTGCCATACACGTCGTTACCTGCCCCCGGATGGACAGATGGCCCCGAATGTGGCGCCGCCACAGGAGCTTTCCGCCTACTCCGGGTCGGTATCTTCCAGTCCTATAGAAGGAATGCTGCACGCGGCTCGCAAAGACGAGACGCTTCGCAATGGCTGGAATCAGGCCGGGAAATGGTTTGCAGGGGATGGCACTGATTATCAGGTGGCAATCAACATCGAGAAAAAGGATGGCAAAGGTGGCTGGACCTTCTGGACCTATCTGCTAACCCTGTCTTTACTGCCTTACGTTCAAACAAACAGCTATGAGAGCACGCTGGAGCTTCGGTCCGGCGAGGACGTGCTGTTCAGCAATACTGACTCCTTCGCTGTCAAGGAAGCCTTATCTGTGTACTTCCCGACGCCTTACCTGGTTGGTGTCCAGGGTAATGGGCCCTTGCTGGATCTGACCCGAGATCAGCTGAATCGTCATGCTCTGGCGCTGGGCCGGCATATTGCCGATAGTCGTGGTGGTTACGAGGCGGCGGTGCAGGCCGGGACGGTGGAGGCGTACCGCAAGTACCTTGCCGATAACCCGACATCTTTCTTCCGCATGGATGCGCTGCAGCGCCTGGCCGGGTTGGCGCCAGACCGCAACACTTTGGCATTCCATCGTGAAAACCTTGCTTTGGATAGCAGCTATCGGCGTTTTATTCCGTCGGCACAGGCGGTCTGGTTTATCGGGCCGGATGGTATGACCGTTGCGGACGTGCTGGAAAAACAGCGTAATGAAGATGCCGATTTGCTGGCGTCGCGTATTCGTGCCGGCGGTCAGCCGTATAAGGTGTTTAACGATGAGGAAATCGCTGAGCTCAAGAGGGGCGGTCTCAAACCTGCCCTGATAGCGGCGATGCTGGATGCCTCTGCGGCAGACGCTGCCCCGGTCGCAGCGCCTGCTGCTGCCCCGGTTGTCGGCGGCACGCTAATGAACTCCCTGTCTGCCGAGCCGGCATCGGCGCCGGCCGCAGCAGAGCCTGCGGCACCCACAGCGGGACAGGTCGCGGCAGACTGCGCGAAACGCCTCGCCGCCATGAAGGCCTGCGAGCAGATCCCGTCTTTTGGCAGTAGTATTTGCAAGGCGCAGGCGCGGAAAACCTACAGTCATCTGGTCTGTGAGGTGATCCAGTAACTTTCGAGGGTACTGGACATCTGGCCAGCAGGCGGGTACAACTGACCCGCCTGCCTTCTATTTATATGTGACCTCTCTGTCATGACCCTGATTATTGGTATCGATCCCGGCTCCCGCCATACCGGCTATGGTCTGGTCCGGCAGTCGGCTGGCTCACTGAGCTATGTGGGCTGTGGTACCGTCAGCACCCTGTCGCCGGATATTCCCTCAAGGCTTGGCGAGATCTTTTCGAGTCTTGCGGTTGTGGTTGCCGAGCATGGCCCGGCGGAAGCGGCGGTGGAGCAGGTTTTCATGGCCCGTAATGCCGATTCCGCGCTCAAGCTGGGGCAGGCGCGGGGCGCCGCGTTGTGTGCTCTGGTGCAGGGTGGTGTGCCGGTGTTTGAATACTCCGCCCGTCAGGTCAAGCAGGCTTTGGTCGGCAAAGGTAGTGCGGAAAAAACCCAGGTGGCGCAGATGGTGCGTTACCTGCTCAAGCTGGATAAAGTGCCACAGGCTGACGCGGCGGATGCATTGGCGATTGCTATTTGTCACGCACATATGCGTCTGAGTCTGGCGCGTATTGCCGGGGCGACGGCGGTGAGAGGAAAAAGGGTCAGATGATCGGACAACTGCGTGGAGTCCTGCTCGACAAGCGAGCGCCCTGGCTGCTGCTGGATGTCGCCGGGGTTGGCTATGAAATCGAATCGCCGATGACAGTTTTTTACCAGCTGCCTGAGCCTGGTAGCGAGCTGGTTCTGTTTACCCATTTTGTTGTTCGTGAAGACGCCCAACTGCTTTACGGATTTTCTACCCGTTTCGAGCGCGAGTTGTTTCGGGCCCTGATCAAGGTCAACGGCGTTGGCCCGAAAATGGCGCTGGCAATTCTTTCCGGAATGGAAGCGGAGCGGCTGGTTCGCTGCATCGAGCTGCAGGACAGTTCAATGCTGGTCAAGATTCCCGGCGTTGGCAAGAAGACAGCGGAGCGGCTGCTGATCGAAATGTCAGACCGGCTTGGCAAGCTCGACGGTGCCCCTGTTCTGTCGCCCGGCCAGCGTCCGGTGAGCCTGCCGGCTGATGTCGTTTCTGATGCGGTGGCGGCGCTGGAAAGTCTGGGGTATAGACCTAAAGATGCACAGGCCGCCGTCGCCAGAGTGGCTGATGG
>JBFHPX010000036.1:0-13248 GCA_041592575.1 Alcanivoracaceae bacterium | reverse complement strand
TTCCGGGACTGTGTGAGGCATGGATGCCGAACACAAGCCCCCAGGGATGGGTTCACGGCGGGTCCCGGAAGGGGCCTGTACCGCATGCCGACCGGAGAGGTTCACTGGCCACACGTGGTTCCAGACGATGACTCAGCTATGAACTTCCAGCAACGAACTGACCGCCTCAGCAATAACGGGCCCGAGATCCACCCGGTTTGATGGGTGCAAAATGCTGTTGCAGGAAATCAGCTGCGCGGCACCGGCCTGCTTCAGCATGACATCGCAACCATCGGCAAACAGACCATGAATACACAGACAGTCGCTGCCCTCGAAGCCCTGTGCCTTGAGCGCCAGCAACGCTCGCTGCATCGTGTGGCCGCTGGAGATCACATCGTCCACCAGCATTGCCCGACGACCGGCAAAAGCGGAAGTGTCCGGCAGAGTCACTCGCACATCGCGATCACCGAAACGTTGCTTGCGCGCCACCGCCCACGGCACGTCGGCCGCCTTCGCCATTACTGATACCCACTGGGCGCTTTCCTCATCCGGGCCAAGCAGCCAGACATCGCCCTGGTCGCGAACAAACTGCGCCAACAGCGGCGCCGCATGCAGCACCCGTGACGGCACGCTGTAGATTTCATCCAGTGAGTGGTAACGATGCAGGTGCGGATCCACCGTCACCAGCCAGTCGACATGATTCGACAACAGCTCGGCAAAATGCCGCGAGGTCAGCGCTTCGCCATCGATAAAGCGGCGGTCCTGACGCATATAGGCAAGATATGGCGACACCAGCCCGACCGACCGCGCGCCCATCTGCTTCAACTGGCGCGACAGAAATACCAATGGCAGAAACTTGTCGTCCGGTTGCTCAAGCCCGCACAACAGAATCACATCGGCGCCGCGCACCGGACTGTCAACACGCAGGTAGGTTTCGCCATCGGGAAACCTGCGGCGGGCATAGGCACCGATACTGGCCTGGCATTGCCGGCAGATTGCGGCGGCAATATTTTCATGGCCATTCAGGTTGAACAGAATCCGGCTCATCCGTTTCCTCCGACATTGATCATGTCGCGGTTATCGAGGTAATAGAGCAGGGCATAGTCAAGCTCGCCCTCGCTTTCGGCATGAATTGTCAGCAGCGTATCGCCGCGTTTGACGGTGTCGCCGAGGTGGACAAACAGTTCGATGCCCGCGCTGACCGCGCGCGGTGCACCGGCCAGCTTTGCCAATCGGGAAATGCGCCGGTTGTCGATCTCGCGGATGACACCGTTCTGGTGCGCCTGCAATACCTTGCTATGCGGGGATTCGGGAATGGCGCTGAAGCGGCCCTGAGCCTGACAGATTTTTTCGAACTGCCGCCAGGCGCTGCCATCGTCGAGCAGCGAGGTGGCACGTTTCCTCGCCGCGACTGAATCACCATGGTTGGCCATGGCAAGAAGACGGGCGCCGAGGTCGAGGGATTTTTCGCGCAGATCGGCGGGCGCGTCGGGGTCATTGCTCAATACTGCGATGACATCCTTGGCTTCCAGCGCCGGACCAATGCCACGGCCGATCGGCTGGCTGCCATCGGTAAACACGCACTCGACGCGCACACCAAGTATTTCGCCGGCGTGGCGAAACAGGTCCGCCAGCGATTCGGCGTCATTGTTGTCGCGAACCTTGGCGGTTTTACCGACCGGAATATCGATCAGAATGTGAGTGGAGCCAGCGGCGATTTTTTTCGACAGCACCGAGGCCACCAGCTGCCCCTTGCTGTCCAGATCCAGAGCACGTTCTACCCGGATCAACAGATCGTCCACCGGGCTCAGACGCACCGCCCCGCCCCAGGCCAGACAGCCGCCAGCCAATTCGACGGTGCGGCGGATTTCATCAATATCCAGATCGACCCGGGTCAACACATCCATGACATCGGCGGTGCCCGCCGGGGAGGTAATTGCCCGGGATGACGTCTTCGGCAGAATCAGACCGGCAGCGCTGCAGATCGCCACGACAATCGGCGTAGTCCGGTTGCCGGGCAGGCCGCCGATGCAGTGCTTGTCGTAAACCGCATCAATACCTGGCCAGCTCAGGGTCTCGCCGATATTGATCATTGCCCGGGTCAGGCCGACCACTTCATCGCGATTCAGGCGATCACCGGCGCAGGCGGTGAGAAAGGCGCTGATCTGGACATCGGAATACCAGCCATGGGCGATGTCGGTGATGATCCGCCGCAGTGCGTCTTCGCTGAGGCGCCGGTCGTACATCTTGGCGCGGACGTCACTCATCGAGGTGACCACCGGCGCATGGCTGACGGTAATGCCGTCGTCCGGGTGCAGCAGCTGCCAGAGCGCATCGGACAGGCCGACACAGTCATCCTCCAGCTTCTCCGGATCAACCACGTTCAGGGTGGCTATGACCTGACGGTCGGCACTGCTGACCAGTAAACGGGTGCTGGCGGTAAAGCCTTCTGACAGGCAGATCGGGCAATCCCGGCGCATGTAAAGCACCAGTTCGTGGTAAGTGTCGATGCCCATGCGGACCGGTCTGAGCTTCATCGCGTCTCCTCCGTGAACTGATGTTGCTCCCGGGCGTCGCGATAAACCATGTCGCCGGTCAAGGCTTCAGCGATTGAGCAGTAGCTCCAGCATCCGCCGGTATACGCTGGTGAGCGGTTCCAGCTCCGCCACCGGTGTGTGCTCGTCAATTTTGTGGATGCTGGCGTTGATAGGGCCTAGCTCCACCACCTGAGCGCCGGTCGGGGCGATAAAGCGACCATCCGAGGTGCCACCGGCGGTGGACAGTTCGGTATCGATGCCGGTGACGTCTTTTATCGCAGTGACAGCCGCATCGACGAGGGCGCCGCGGGCCGTCAGGAACGGCTGCCCGGACAGGGTCCAATCGAGCTGATAGTGCAACCCGTGCTTGTTCAGAATCGCCTCAGTGCGGACCTTCAGATCCTCCGCAGTGAGTTCGGTGGAGAAACGGAAATTGAACAGCACTTCACAGTCGCCGGGGATAACATTGGTGGCGCCGGTGCCAGATTTGATATTGGAAATCTGGAAGCTGGTGGCGGGGAAAAACTCATTGCCCTGATCCCATTTTTCCGCGGACAACTCGGCGAGCGCCGGGGCGACCCGGTGAATCGGGTTGTCTGCCAGATGCGGATAGGCGACATGGCCCTGCACGCCCTTGACGATCAGCCTTGCACCGAGCGAACCGCGGCGGCCATTCTTGATGACGTCACCCATATGGGTGGTGGAAGAGGGTTCGCCGACGATGCAGTAATCGATCTTTTCCCGTCTTGCTTCAAGATGTTCGACCACTTTGATGGTGCCGTTAATGGCCGGACCTTCTTCATCTGCGGTGATCAGCCAGCCAATCGAACCGGCGTGATCCGGATGCGCGGCAACAAAATCCTCCACCGCCACCAGCCAGGCGGCGATCGACGACTTCATGTCGGCGGCGCCACGGCCGTAGAGCATGCCATCGCGGATTTCCGGCTGGAACGGGTCGGATGTCCATTTGCCGAGGTCGCCGGTGGGCACCACATCGGTATGACCGGCGAATACCAGCAGGGGGCCTTTGTCACCACGTCGTGCCCAAAGGTTATCGACTTCACCGAAGCGCAGGTGTTCGCAGCGAAACCCGAGCGCTTCGAGTTTACTGGCCAGCCACTGCTGGCAGCCGGCATCTTCCGGGGTCACCGAGCTGCGGCGGATCAGTTCGCAGGTGTAATCAAGAGTGCGTGACGCAGTCATCAGGGCTTCCGATACGCTTCGTTTATGCAATCCGCATCAATTGTGCTTGTGCAGCTCTTCGTTCAGCTGCACCGCACTCTTGTTGGTCAGGCACTCGACCCGGCCAGTCTGCGAGTTGCGACGGAACAGCAGATCGCTCTTGCCTGCGAGATCGCGAGCCTTGACCGCCTGGACGCTGTTGCCCTGATCGTCAAGCAGCTCGACTTTGGTGCCGGCGGTGATATACAGGCCTGATTCAACGGTGCAGCGATCGCCCAGCGGGATGCCGGTGCCGGAGTTGGCGCCGAGCAGGCAGCCTTCGCCCAGCGAAATAACGATGTTGCCACCACCGGACAGAGTGCCCATGGTCGAAGCGCCGCCGCCGATATCCGAGCCCTTGCCGACAAATACGCCAGCCGAGATACGGCCTTCGATCATGCCCGGGCCTTCGGTGCCGGCGTTAAAGTTGCAGAAACCCTCATGCATGATGGTGGTGCCTTCGCCGATATAGGCACCCAGACGCACCCGCGCAGTGTCAGCGATGCGTACGCCGGCCGGCACCACGTAGTCGGTCATTTTCGGGAATTTGTCCACCGAGGTGACGCTAAGCACACGGCCATCAAGGCGGGCCATCAACTGACGCTCCGGCAATTCCTCGAGGTCCACCGCCCCTTCGTTGGTCCAGGCCACGTTTGGCAGCAGGCCGAATATGCCGGTCAGGTTCAGGCCGTGCGGCTTGACCAGACGATGCGACAGCAAGTGCAGTTTGAGATAGGCCTCTGGCGTGGTTTTCGGCGAGTCGTCGGCCTCCAGAATCACCAGCACCACAGGGCGCTGCGATTCCTGCATGGCGATGGCGTAGGATGCCTCGTGCTCGAAGCCGGCTTCGCGCCAGTCGCGGGCGATCTTGCCGATCTGTCGATGACTCAGCTCCACCGCGAGATTGCCGCCCTGATAGTCCACTTCGTCGGCAATGCTGGATACCAGCTTGTTATCCGGGTTCAGCACCGGATCCGGATAGAACACTTCCAGCCACTTTTCTTCGCGGTTCTGGGTGCCACAGCCGAGGGCGAGGGCGAAATACTTGCTCATCTGTTGCTCCTGACGAATTAAAGCTTGAAGACCTCTGCCCAGCGGGCCGGATCAAAACCGAGTTCAAGGATACCATCCCCCTCGATGATTGGCCGCTTGATCAGCGAGGGATTGTTCAGTGCTGCCTGCACGGCAGTGCTGGCGGTCATGCTGTTGCGCTCGGCCTCCGGCAATTTCTTCCAGCTGGTGCCGCGGCGATTGATAACATTTTCCCAGCCGAACGCCTTGATCCAGCGTTTCAGGTCTTTTTCGTTGGCGCCGGCTTTCTTGTAGTCATGGAACTGCCAGTCGACCTGTTGCTGGTCAAGCCAGGTAAAGGCCTTTTTCATGGTGTCGCAGGCCTTGATGCCGTAGATAGTGACGGTCATGGGGTGTCCCTCGGTTACAGGGTGCCGACAAACTCTCGGATGCGATTTGCTCCTTCGATGCATTCATCCAGCGAGGCCACCAGCGCCATACGAACACGGCCGGCGCCTGGATTGCGGCCATCGACTTCGCGCGACAGATAGCGGCCGGGCAGCACGGTGACGTTCTGCTGGCGTTTCAGTTCACGGGCAAAGGTCTCATCACTGATGCCGGTTTTCGGCCACAGGTAGAAGCCGGCATCCGGGCGCGCCACGTTCATGACGCCACCGAGAATCTCCAGTACCGCGTCAAATTTCTGTTGATACAGCAGGCGGTTGTCGGCGGCGTGCTGGTCATCATTCCAGGCTGCAATGCTGGCCAGCTGGTGATGCATCGGCATGGCGCAGCCGTGGTAGGTGCGGTAACGGAGAAACTCGGCAAGTACGCTGGCATCGCCGGCAACAAATCCGGAACGCATACCCGGCAGATTCGAGCGCTTCGACAGCGAATGGAACACTACGCAGCGCCGGTAGTCGTCACGCCCCGCGGCCTGACAGGCTTCAAGCAGGCCCGGTGGTGGTGTGCCTTGATAAATGTCGGCATAGCACTCGTCCGAGGCGATGATAAAGTCGTAGCGAT
Organism: Alcanivoracaceae bacterium; assembly: GCA_041592575.1. GTDB lineage: Bacteria > Pseudomonadota > Gammaproteobacteria > Pseudomonadales > Alcanivoracaceae > PGZG01. The sequence goes on along the minus strand of JBFHPX010000036.1, from coordinate 7,474 downwards.
CAGCCAGATCCAGCAGAGAGCGCATTTGCGGGATGCTCATCACTGCGCCGGTCGGATTGCCCGGCGAGCAGATATACAGCAGCTGGCAACGTTTCCAGACATCTTCCGGCACCGCATCAAAATCCGGCTGCAACCCGGTCGAGGACGTGCAGGGCAGGTACACAGGTGCGCCGCCGGCCAGCAGCGCCGCGCCTTCATAAATCTGATAGAACGGATTGGGCATCAGCACCAGCGGCTGTTGACTGCGATCCAGCACTGCCTGAGCAAACGCGAACAGTGCTTCGCGAGTGCCGTTTACTGGCAGAATCTGTTGCTCTGCATCAATCTTTTTCAGGCTGTAGCGCCGTTGCAGCCAGCCGGCGATGGCGTGTCGCAGTTCCGGAATGCCGAGCGTCGACGGGTATTTCGCCAGCAGATCGGTGTTGTCGCGGGTAATCTGCTGGATAAAAGCCGGCGCCGGATGTTGCGGCTCGCCAATCGACAGGGCGATATGCGGTTTTGCCGCAGGTTCGACGCCGCTGAACAGCTTGGCCAGTTTCTCGAACGGATAGGGATGAAGCAGAGACAGGTCAGGGTTCATGCGGCGCCGGATTCCTTCAGGTCGTCCAGTTCGTCTTTGATATGTTGTTGCAGGCGCTGACACAGCTCCGGGTCAGCAATTGGTCTGCCGTTGCGATCGGTAATAAAGAACACGTCTTCAGCGCGCTCGCCGAGTGTGGCGATGCGGGCGTTCTGTACCAACAGATTGAACTCGGCAAAAATCCGCCCGATCCGGGCCAGCAGACCGGGCCGGTCCAGCGTCTGGATATCCACCGCAGTGCGGTCATTGATGATGTCGTTGCTGATCACCACCTGGGTCGGCACATTGAAGTGCCGGTTCCGGCGCGGCATGCGGCGCTGGAGAATATCCGGATAGCGGGATGGATCCGCCAGCGTGTCTGTCAGGCTGTTGCGAATCGCATCAATGCGCGGCCAGTCTTCACCAATCGGTGTGCCCTGTTCATCAAGGACGATATAGGTGTCGAGGGTAAAGCCGTCCGCCGAGGTAATGATGCGGGCATCAACAATGGTCAGACCGAGCTGGTCCAGCGCGCTTACCGTGGTGGCGAACAGGTTCTCTGTATCCGGCGTGTAGATAAATATTTGCGTGCCGCCTTCAAACTGGACACCGCTGGATTCGCGGATCAGGACCAGCGGCGCCTTGGGATCGGCCCGGTTGATGATAGCTTCTGTATGCCAGGCAACATCGGCAGCATTTTCGCGGAGGAAATATTCATCGCCGATGCCGGCCCAGAGTCGCTCTGTGGCACTGCGATCAATCTGTCGCTGTTCCAGCAGTTTCAGCGCGGTGTCGCGGGTTTCGTCGATCCAGTCCTGCTTGTCGATCGGATTGTTCAGGCCACGGCGCAGGGCCCGACGGGTTTCCCGATACAGCTGGCGCAGCAGTGATGCGCGCCAGGAATTCCACAGGTTAGGGTTGGTGGCGTTGATGTCGGCGACAGTCAGGGTATAGAGGTAATCCAGATGCACCAGATCGCCGACCTTGCGGGCAAACTCATGCACCACGTCCGGATCGGAAATGTCCTTGCGCTGGGCGGTGACCGACATCAGCAGATGATTCTGCACCAGCCAGGCCACCAGCTTGGTATCCCAGTTGGTCAGGCCGTGGCGCTGACAAAAGGCAATGGCATCGTCAGCACCCAGTGTTGAGTGATCGCCACCACGACCCTTGGCAATGTCGTGATACAGGCCGGAGATATACAGCAATTCCGGTTTTGGCAGGCGGTAGAACACCTCATGAGCCAGCGGCAACTGCTCGCGGGCGCTGTCATAGCGCATCCGGCGCATATGCTTGATTACCGTCAGGGTGTGGAAGTCGACGGTATAAATATGAAACAGGTCGTACTGCATCATGCCGATGATGCGACCGAACTCGGGCAGATACTGCCCCAGCACGCCGTAGCGCTTCATGCGACGGAGCTGGGTAAAAAGTGCATGCGGCGCACGTAGCAATTCCATGAACAGACTGGTGTTGCGCGAGTCCTGACGGAACGTCTCGTCAATCTGTTTGCGGTGCTGAATCATCAGTCGCACAGTGCCGGCGCGCAGACCCTTGATGTCCGGGTTCTGGCCGAGCAGGACAAAGGCTTCGATCAGGGCCGACGGATAGCGATGGAACACGGTGTCATCGGTGACTTCCAGATAATCATTGTGAACCTGGAAGCGACGGTTCATGGGGCGAACCTTGACGGTCAGGCCATGTTGCAGGATCAGCTCATCAAACAGCTGCAGCAACAGCTCGTTCATCACCGAGATTGCCAGTGCCACCCGGTAATAACGCTTCATGCATTGCTCAACACCAAGGTTGGCGGTGTTGTCCTGATGACCAAGGCGGGCCGCCACCTGACGCTGGTAGTCGAACAGCAACCGGTTTTCGTTGCGGCCATTGATCTGGTGCAGCAACCAGCGCAGCTGCCAGAGATAGTCCTGACACTTGTTCAGGATTGAGTGCTCATCAATGGTCAGAAAGCCGACCTCGACCAGATCATCCAGGCTGTCCGCACCGAAGTGTCGCTTTGCTACCCAGGCGATGGTCTGCAGATCACGTAAACCGCCTGGAGCATTTTTCAGATCCGGTTCAAGGCTATATTCGGTGTAATTGAACTTCGCGTGACGGGCATCCTGCTCTTTCCACTTGGCCTCGAAGAACTGATCGGACGGCCACATCTGCTGCGGCCCGGTGCGTTCCGCCAGAGTTTCCCGCAACTGGTCACTGCCGAACAGTGTGCGTGCTTCCATGATGTTGGTGGCGATGGTGATGTCGTCGCGGGCCAGCGCCACGCATTCTTCAAGAGTGCGCACGCTGTGGCCGATCTCGAGCCCGATATCCCAAAGGAAGGCGATGAATTTTTCCAGCTTGTCGCAGGTGGTGCGGCACGGCTTGTCGGCCGACAGGATCATTAGGTCAACGTCAGAGCTCGGGTGCAGCTCGCCTCGGCCATAGCCACCCACGGCCACCAGCGCGCTGTTGGCCTCACTGTCGAGTCCGAAGAAACGCCAGGCGGCGACCAGTACGCCGTCGACCAGTGCAGCGCGTGCGGCTACCAGTTGGCGAATCGGGGTGCTGGCAAAGGCCTCGTCTAGACGTTGCTGGCCCTGCTGCAGAATCTCCCGCGCCGCCTTGCCGGGATGGCTGACGCCTCGGAGTTGCTCAAGTAGCTGGTCTTCGCTGTGCAGTGGCGCGAGTGTCACGATATTGCCCCAGGTCAGGAAAGGTCGGTTTCTTCCTTGCGCAGGGTCAGCACTTCAAAGCCGGTTTCGGTGACGGCGATGGTGTGTTCCCACTGGGCCGACAGCTTGTGGTCCTTGGTCACCGCTGTCCAGCCATCCGGTAGCAGTTTTGTTGCGGCCTTGCCGGCGTTGATCATCGGTTCGATGGTAAACACCATGCCGGCGCGCAGTTCCAGCCCGGTGCCGGGCTTGCCGTAATGCAGTACCTGCGGCTCCTCGTGAAAGATCTGGCCGATACCGTGGCCACAGTATTCACGTACCACCGAGAAGCGCTCCGATTCCGCCAGCTTCTGGATCTCATAGCCAAGGTCACCAAGGCGTACGCCCGGTCTGACCATGCGGATCGCCCGCACCATGCATTCACGGGTCACCTCGACCAGCCGCTTTGCCAGCGGCGAGGCCTCGCCGACAAAAAAGCTCTTCGAGGTGTCGCCGTGCCAGCCGTCCTTGATCACGGTGACATCAATATTGACGATATCGCCCTTCTTCAGAATCTTCTTGTCGCTGGGGATGCCGTGGCAGACCACATGGTTGACCGAGGTGCAGATCGACTTCGGGAACGGCATCCGGCCGCCACCGCCGCCATAGCCAAGCGGGGCCGGAATGGCCTTCTGCTCGTTGACGATATAGTTGTGGCAGATCCGGTCCAGCTCCTCGGTGCTGACACCGGGCTGGACGTACTGGCCGATCATGTCCAGCACTTCACCGGCGAGGCGGCCGGCCACACGCATCTGGGCAATCTGTTCCGGGGTCTTCAGGGTCACAGTCATGGGATGACGCAAGGCTCCAGCAAAATCATCGGGTTACCGGCAGGTGAGGGGGCAGGGCGGGGGCAATACCGGAGGGCAACGGTGGATTCCGGATTGTTGCTCCGGGGCCGTTGTGGTATAAAGCGCGCGCCTTGCTGCTGACCGGACAGGCTGCGTAGTGTACCTGCTACGGAGCAGACAAGGGAAATCCACACATATTCCGACACAGACCCCCTGGGTGCCCGCAAGGGTTGGAGGCTGAGGGAATATGGAGGCCCAACCCGAAGGAGATACTTCAATGGCCAGCGTTACCATGCGTGACATGCTGAAGGCCGGTGTGCATTTCGGTCACCAGACCCGTTTCTGGAACCCGAAAATGAAGCCGTTCATCTTTGGCGCCCGTAACAAGATCCACATCATCAATCTGGAAAAGACCCTGCCGCTGTTCAATGACGCGCTGTCGTTTGTGAACAAGCTGGCGGCCAGCAACAACAAGATTCTGTTTGTCGGCACCAAGCGCGCAGCGCAGAAGACCGTCAAAGAGCAGGCGATCCGTTGCGGCATGCCGTACGTCGATCACCGCTGGCTCGGCGGCATGCTGACCAACTGGAAAACCATTCGCCAGTCGATCAAGCGTTACCGTGATCTGGAAGCTCAATCCCAGGACGGAACTTTTGACAAGCTGACCAAGAAAGAAGCGCTGATGCGCGCCCGTGAGATGGACAAGCTTGAGCGCTCCATTGGCGGCATCAAGGACATGGGCGGTCTGCCGGATGCCCTGTTCATCATCGACGTCGATCATGAAGACATCGCTATCCAGGAAGCCCGCAAGCTGGGTATCCCGGTGATCGCGGTGGTTGACTCCAACTCCGATCCGGAAGGCGTTGATTATGTGATCCCGGGCAACGATGACGCTATCCGCGCTATCGAGCTGTACGTGTCCGCCGTGGCTGACGCCATCATCGAAGGCCGTCAGTACGCTGCGACCACCTCGCCGGTTGATAAGGATGGCTTCGTCGAAGTCGCTGACGAAACCGCCGAGTAAGCTCCATTACGGAGCGGGGCCCTGGGCCCCGCTTTCCGTTTCTGATCTACCCAATTTCCCAGCGAGGACAATCATGGCTGCTGTAACCGCTGCAATGGTAAAAGAACTGCGTGAACGTACTGGCCTTGGCATGATGGAGTGCAAGAATGCACTGGTCGAAGCCGGCGGTGACATTGAAAAAGCAATTGACGACCTGCGTAAATCAGGTCAGGCCAAGGCTGCCAAGAAAGCTGGCCGTACTGCAGCCGAAGGCGCAGTGGGCGTGGCTGTCAGCGCTGACGGCAAGACCGCCATCATGGTCGAGATCAACTCGGAAACCGATTTCGTTGCCCGCGACGAAAACTTCCTCGGCTTTGTTGCCAAGGTTGCCAACGCGGTGCTGGCGGCCGGTGAAACCGACGCTGCCAAAATTGCCGAGCTGCCGACCGCTGAAGGCCCGACTGTGGAAGTCACCCGTCAGGCACTGGTGCAGAAAATCGGTGAGAACATTCAGGTTCGCCGCGCCGAACTGCTGACCGCTGAAGGCGCCATCGGTGCCTACGTGCACGGCGGCAAGATCGGTGTGCTGGTGGCCCTGAAGGGCGGCAGCGAAGCCCTTGGCAAGGACGTGGCGATGCATGTTGCCGCGACCAGCCCGATGGTCGTCAGCGGCGATCAGGTGCCAGCCGAGGTTCTCGAGAAAGAGAAAGAAATCATCCGCGCCCAGCCGGATATGGCAGGCAAGCCGGCGGAAATCGTCGAAAAGATGCTTGGCGGCCGGATCAGCAAGTTCCTCAAAGAGGTCAGCCTGAACGACCAGCCGTTCGTCAAGAACCCGGACACCACCGTTGGCAAGCTGGTAAAAGATGCTGGCGCGGAAGTGACCGGCTTCATTCGTCTGGTAGTGGGCGAAGGCATCGAGAAAGAAGAAACCGACTTTGCCGCTGAAGTGATGGCGCAGGTCAACAAGGGCTGATTCCGGTTACCCGGAGCCGCCTGATAAAGCCCCGTCATCGACGGGGCTTTTTTTGACCTGCATCATGCCAATGATATGGACCGGCGTTGGCTACAGGGTCCTTATGGCATATAAGACCTGATGTCGATGCTGGCCTCTCCGGCTTCCGGAATTTTCGTTATTCCGTATCCGTTGCACAATATGTGATGCGAACAAGCCGAAAGAAAAACGGCCGCTCCATCCCCTTCAAATCCATGATGCCGAGCACGTTGTCATCGTCCAGTTTGCGGAACACATCATTGATCGGCAGGTCGTCATACAGCATCGCCGCGGTGGTTTTGCCGCGGTACTCGATCATCCGCAGCCGGGCCCGAGAGCGCCGGGTTTGCAGTAGCGGCATCAGTAGCTGGAAAGCACGGCCGAGCAGCGGGCTGTCTTTCGCCGGCACGCTGTCCAGCATGCCCATCGGCATCAGCGCCGGATTCAGCCGGTAGAGCTTGCCGCCAAGACCGCGAAACACCAGCGGGTCGACATGGTCAGCATCATGGAACTGCTTGCCATGCCAGTGGCAGGCTTCCAGCACCCCATCCAGCGGGTGGCCGGTGGCAAAGCCCGCGCCCTGCCAGGCGCCGAGCATAAAGTCGATGCTGACGGTGTCCAGGCTGTCATAAAGGGCCAGCGCCTGAGCGGTGGTCATCGGCAGGGTGGATTCGCGGGCGGTCATGGTGTGTCCCTTGGCGGTGGCTGACGGCCGGCATGCTAGTGCGGCCGCGCTGCCTGTTAAATGACCGGCCGCCGAGCGATTTGGTCAGGCGCCTGCTGCTGCGTCACTTTTTTGTAGTCCGACCGGCACAGCTGCCGCACATCCTGCTAGAATCCGCCCCCAATCGGACCCTCAGCCACGCGGAGATCGAATTATGGCCGGCATCAGCGACCGTTCCCCCCGGTATAACCGGATTCTGCTGAAACTGAGTGGTGAGGCGCTGGCCGGTGATGAGGGCTTCGGCATTGATCCGAAGGTGCTGGATGCCATGGCCATCGAGATCGGTCAGCTGGTCGGCATCGGTGTCCAGGTCGGTCTGGTGATCGGTGGCGGCAACCTGTTCCGCGGCGCTGCTCTGCAGGCCTCCGGCCTCGACCGGGTGGCCGGCGACCATATGGGCATGCTGGCCACGGTGATGAATGGTCTGGCCCTGCGTGATGCGCTGGAGCGCTCCAATATTCGCACCCGCTTGATGTCGGCAATCCCGATGAGCGGTGTGGTTGAGCATTACGATCATCGCAATGCCATCCGTTACCTGAAGAACGGCGAAGTGGTGGTGTTCTGTGCCGGCACCGGCAACCCGTTTTTCACCACTGACTCGGCGGCCTGCCTGCGCGGCATCGAGATCAACGCTGACGTGGTGCTGAAGGCCACCAAGGTGGATGGCGTGTTTGATTCGGATCCGGAAAAGA
>JBFHPX010000035.1:0-13352 GCA_041592575.1 Alcanivoracaceae bacterium | reverse complement strand
GTCGCCGCACGCATAGATGGCCAGCTGGCAGCACTGTCAACGCCACTGGAGTCCGGCCAGACGGTGCGCATCATCACCGCGCCGAATGCCACACCAAATCCGGCCTGGCTGAATTTTGTTGTCACTGCCAAGGCACGCTCGACCATTCGTCACTTCCTGAAAAGTCAGCGCCGCGAAGAGTCAGTTGAGCTGGGCGAGCGGCTGCTGGAGAAGGCATTGTCGGCTTATGGTCGGACCATGAATGAGCTTCCCATCGAAAGGGTGGTTGCCGAGCTGGCCACTAATGGCTACGCCTCATTGGATGCCCTCCTTGAAGAGATTGGTATGGGCAACAGGCTTGCGCCACTGGTGGCACGAAAGCTGATGGGTGACCGCGAGGAAATCGTTGCCGGAGAAGAGCGCAAGCCAATTGCAATTCGGGGCACCGAAGGCTTGCTGGTGAGCTATGCCAAGTGTTGTTACCCGTTGCCCGGCGATCATGTCATTGGCCACCTCAGTGCCGGACGTGGCATTGTCGTCCATCGGGATAACTGCAAGAACGTACTGGCTGAGCTACGCAACAATCCAGAGAAATGTATCGCTCTGGGCTGGGAGCAGGGCGTTGACCATGAGTTCAGCACCGCCCTGCGCATTGAGCTGATCAACAAAAAAGGCGTGCTGGCAACTCTGGCCACCTATCTGGCCGAACTGGGATCGAATATCGAGACCATCAGCATGGCGGAAAAAGATGCCACACTCACCGTTATTAACGTTACAGTAATGGTTCATAGTCGGGTGCACCTTGCCCGCATTATCAAGAAGCTGCGCAACCTGTCCAACGTGGTTCGCATTCAACGACTGTGATCGGCTGATTTTAGCCGACGGCTGAGGCATGATAGCTGCCTGCCACCCCAAACCTGCCCCCTGACCGAGAGACTATTGTGACCACCCGACCTGCCATCGTCATCTCATCCCTCGACCTGGAACGTCTTGAGCGCCTGCTCGACGGCCTGAAGGGAGATGCTGCCCGACATGCCCAGGGCCTGATGGCAGAACTGGAACGAGCTGAGATCGTCGAGCCGGAAGGTATTCCGCCGACGGTGGTCACCATGAATTCAACTGTGCGTTTTTCCATTGATGGCAGTGGCGGGCGAATTTCTGTTCTCGCCCCCGTGGGCAGCGCCGTGCTTGGTCTATCTGTCGGCGATGCTATCGACTGGCCTCGCCCGGACGGCGGCTGGAACCGGGTACGCATAGAGGAAGTTCTTTATCAACCGGAACGCGAAGGTGAGTACCACCGCTGATTGTCACCACCGGATAGTCTTGGCCGGCACAGGAGAACACCATGCCCAATCGTTCGATTATTTCCACCGAAAAAGCGCCGAAGGCGATCGGCACCTATTCTCAGGCAGTCAAGGTAGGTGGCACCGTCTACCTCAGCGGCCAGATTCCGCTGGACCCGAGGACCATGATGCTGGCGACCGGCGATATGGAGGCACAGATTGTTCAGGTATTCGAGAACCTGAAGGCTGTGTGCGAAGCAGCCGGTGGCAGCCTGCAGCAGATCGTCAAGCTGAACATCTTCCTGATTGATCTGAAACACTTTGCTCTGGTTAATGAAGTAATGGCCCGCTATTTCCAGCAGCCTTATCCGGCACGCGCCGCAGTGGCTGTGGCCGCACTGCCCAAGGATGCCCAAGTGGAAATGGATGGCATCATGGTGATCGAGTAACCGGCTGATCAAGCGACAATGCTGAACGTCGCTAGCTGTTCAGCATTGTCACATAGCCTTTGCGATAGTCCGGATAAACCAGGCGGTACTGGCCTTCAGCAATATACCGGCTTTGAATGCGCCGGCCTGGCGCGATGTCCGGCTCGAACAGGCCTAACGGCTCGCCAGTTTGGCCACTGATCCAGTTCAGCACCCTGACGTTCAGCGCCGGCTCGGCATCCGTTCCCACCACCACCGGCGACTGCATGTCTCCACTCAACCAGCCCTCACCTACCCGCTGCAAAATCCCGACACAGTCACGGCTGTGAATACGATTGCTCCACTGCGGTGTCGGCGGCTGGGCGCCGGCACGAATGCGTTCCACCTGCTTCAACAGTCTCCCTCGGCCGGGTCCGTAGATCCCGGAAAACCGCACTGCCGTCGCCAGTGTACGCAACGAGATTTCCTGCTCGGCGGCCAGCAGGATGCGTCCGTTGAAGGCATCCGGTTTCGGTTCGGTATGCTCGTCCGGGTCTCCTCCATGATCGCCATAGACTGCGGTACTGGAGACGAAGATAACCGGCGGCAACGGCTGCTTCTGTGCCAGTGCATCGAGCAAACGGGCCGGAGCCCGCAAGTAGGCATCGCGATAACCCGTCTCATCGCGGCGGACTGGCGTCAGGATGATATATAGGAGGTCAATCTGGTCCGGCGGCAGCAACAATGGACCTGACAACAGATCCTGAGAGTAAAGATCAACGCCGGCGGGCCCTTCCTGACCACGGCGAATACCGCTGACCCGATGGCCGCCCGCGAGCCAGCCCTGAGCCAGAGACCGACCCAGATCACCCAACCCGGCGACAAGAATATGCGCCAAAATCCTCTCCCGTCAGCGGTCTAACTTGCTACACTGCGCCATAGTTAATCTCTATTAACCAGAGACTGCTCATGACTCTAACAGAACTTCGCTACCTGGTGGCACTGGCGCGGGAAAAGCACTTTGGCCGCGCCGCCGATGTTTGCAACGTCAGCCAGCCTACCCTCAGCGCGGCGATAAAAAAACTGGAAGACCACCTCGGCATGACCTTGTTCGAACGTCGCCCGCGCGAAGTCCGGGTGACAGCGGAAGCGGAACCGATCATCAATCAGGCGCAGCGAGTACTGGAGCAGGCCGAGCTGCTTGAACAGCTGGCAGACAAGCAACGCGATCAGCTAAGTGCGCCGCTGAGAATCGGCGCCATCTTCACTGTCGCCCCCTATCTGTTCCCGGTGATCGTGCCCAGAATCCGCAAGGCGGCACCGGAAATGCCACTGTTTATTGAGGAAAACTACACCCACGTGCTGCGCGGCAAACTCGAACGCGGCGAGCTGGACGCCATTATTGTCGCACTGCCCTTTTCCGGCGGCGGCCTGGTGCGCGCCAAAATGTATGAGGAATCATTTTCGGTACTGCTACCCGCCAGCCACCCCTGGACCAGCCAGAAAAACATCAAGCCGGATCAGTTACTGGATGAAACTCTACTGTTGTTGGGTGAAGGCCATTGCTTCCGCGAACAGGTACTGGAGCTGTGCCCGGCCATTGATTCACACAAGCAGAAAAATCTGGTGCAGATTGAAGGTGGCTCGCTGGAGACGCTACGTCATATGGTGGCAGGCGGCCTCGGCATTACCATCCTGCCGGATTCAGCACTGCATCATAACAGCTATAGCGAGGACACCTTCGCGGTACGCCCCTTCATCAAACCCGTTCCGATGCGCGCCATCGCGCTGGTCTGGCGCGACAGCTTTCCACGCCCGAAAGCCATAGAGGTTGTGCGTCAGGCCGTGCCCAAGGAAGGGCTGTCGCGGTGACCTCGCTGGCGGAAACGCCGGTAACGCGACTCAAAGGTGCCGGCCCGAAAGTGGCCGAGCGCCTTGGCAAGCTTGGCATCGAAACGGTGGAAGACCTGCTGTTCCACCTGCCTTTCCGCTATGAAGACCGCACCCGCATCGTAGCCATTGGCAGCCTGCGCCCGGAGCAGTCTGCGGTCATCGAAGGTGAAGTGCTGCTCGCCGATATCAGCTTCGGGAAACGTCGCAGTCTGCTGTGCAAGGTCAGCGACAACACCGGCACGGTATCACTGCGTTTCTACCACTTTTCTGCAGCGCAAAAGAACAATCTGGAACGCGGTGCGAAGATTCGTGTGTACGGAGAGGCCCGGGTCGGGGCCTCCGGACTGGAGTTTTACCACCCTGAATATCAGGTGGCATGGTCAGCTCTTCCACCCCTTGAGAAAGCGCTGACACCGGTCTATCCGACCACCGAAGGTGTCAGCCAGTTATTGCTGCGCAAGATGATGCGTGAGGCATTGGCCGTTCTTCGCCAGCAACCGCCACGAGATCTTTTACCGGAGTCGGTGCTGACACAGCAGGAACTGCCTTCATTGCAACAAGCGTTACAGAAGCTGCATGAGCCCTTGCCCGACGATCCGGTAGATCTGCTTTTGGCCGGCGAACATCCCAGTGTCCGCCGACTGGTGATGGAAGAAATGATTGCTCATCAGCTGGGCATGCTCAGCCGCCGCGCTGGCCAGCGCTCCCATCAGGCGCCGGTTTTCAGCAGCGGTGGCTTGCGCGAGAGATTGCTTGATTCCCTGCCGTTCCGCCTGACCCGGGCACAGCAGCGAGTGATTGCTGAAATCGACGCCGATCTGCTGGTTCCGCAGCCGATGCTACGACTGGTTCAGGGCGATGTCGGCTCCGGGAAGACGCTGGTGGCTGCCTGTGCTGCGCTATCAGCAATCGCCAGCGGGTATCAGGTTGCACTGATGGCGCCCACCGAGATTCTCGCCGAGCAGCACTTTCGAAACTTCAGCCGCTGGCTCCAACCGCTCAATCTGGAAGTCTGCTGGCTGGTTGGCAGCCTTGGCATCAAAGCACGCCGTGAGGCAAATGAAAGGATCAGCAGCGGCAGCGCAGATGTGGTGATCGGCACCCACGCCCTGTTTCAGGAAGCAGTGCAGTTTCATCGCCTCGGCCTTACCATCATTGACGAGCAGCATCGCTTCGGCGTTCATCAGCGCCTCGCCTTGCGTGAGAAAGGTCGACTCGACAATCAGGTGCCGCATCAGCTGGTACTGACCGCAACGCCGATTCCGCGAACACTGGCGATGAGCCTTTACGGAGACCTTGATACATCAGTGATCGACGAGCTACCCCCTGGTCGTCAGGCGGTGGACACCGTCGTCATCAGCGAGGCACGCCGACCGCAGGTGATTGAGCGGATTCGCAAGGCCTGCCTTGGTGGCGCCCAGGCATACTGGGTCTGCACCCTCATTGAAGAATCCGAAGCGCTGCAGGCCAGCGCAGCAGAGGATACCTGGGCTAAGCTGAAAGAGGCGCTGCCGGAGCTCACTATAGAACTGGTACACGGTCGCCTGAAGCCAAAGGAAAAGGCTGCAAGGATGGCGCGCTTTGCTAACGGTGAGGCACAGTTGCTGGTTGCGACCACCGTGATCGAAGTCGGTGTTGATGTACCCAATGCCTCGCTGATGATGATCGAGAATGCGGAGCGTTTGGGCCTGTCGCAGCTGCATCAGTTGCGCGGCCGGGTCGGTCGTGGCAGTGACAAAAGTTACTGCGTGCTGATGTATGCAACGCCTCTGTCGCATACCGCGCAGCGCCGTCTTGGTGTCATGCGTGATACAACAGACGGTTTTCGCATTGCCGAGGAGGACCTTCGTCTGCGCGGCCCGGGCGAATGGCTCGGCACGCGGCAAACCGGAGAGCTGGCGTTTCGCATTGCCGATCTGATGCGTGACGAAGCCTTGATGGAGCCGGCCAGAAGTATGGCCGAAGCGCTGTTGCGGGATTCTCCGCAGCAGGTCGAACCCCTGATCCGTCGCTGGCTTAAAGGCGGCGAAAATTACGCAGATATCTGAGGAGTCTCTGGCATGAGCGAAGAAGCGGAATCCGGCTGGTCAATTGATCTGGCAGACGGCTGGGAGGGGCATGATGACGGCGACACATCGGTGTTCACCCACCCGGATGGCGTCGGTGTACTGCAGGTCACCGCGATGGAAAGTGAAGCCGACATCACCGAACAGGATCTTAAAGCCTTTGCCGGCGAGGCGCCGAAGAAGGCGGTAAAGGAGAACTTCCGCAGCAAGCATTTTCGTGGCTTCAGTATCGCCATGCAGGCCGACGGGGAGTACCGCCATACGTGGTATCTGGCAGCAAAGAATCTGGCGGTTGTGGTCAGCTACGTCTGCGATGAAGAAGATCGCAGTGAAGAGATGCCGGCAGTCCGGGAAATGGTGAAGTCTCTGGAGCTGATCTGAATTGTTGGCAGACTGCAGGCGTTGTCGGCCGACAGTTCCTGCAGTCTCTCAATCAACTTTGACGCGGCCTTCGGCGATGCTCTGAGTGCCAACCACGATCATCCGCACCATCACAATCAGATCCTCCATCGCATTGCGACGCTTTTCTTTCGGCAGGTCCAGCGCTGATGCGCCCATGGCAAACACCAGCCGGGTAATAGACCGGGCGACCAGATCGGGACGATAAATGCCGGTATTGTTAGCCTTCGCCAATCGCACCAGATCAACACCAAGCTCGTCTTCAAAATAGACCAGCTGCCGTTCCACCGCCGACTTGAAGGCGTCGGAACCGACCGTGCCTTCGCGCAACAGCAACTGCATGTACTTCTGCTCGCTCCAGAGCTGTTCCATAAAGGCCTCCACCGAGCTGCGGACCACACTGCGCCCGGTGGTTGCCCGATGCCGGGCCTCGCCAATGACCTGGCGAAGGGAGGCACCCGCCTGCTCAATCAGAGTCACCGCCAGCTCATCGACATCGCGGAAATGCCGATAGAAGCTGTTGGGAGCAATGCCGGCCTCCCGGGCCACCTCGCGCAGACTCAATGTCGAGATACTGCGATTCGGGCCCACCAGCTCCATGGCCGCAGCCATCAGATCCTCTTTCGAAATCACCGCCCGCCGGCCCTGATGGGCGCGCGCGGCCGGCCGTAGCTCGTCGCTGGCAATCTCATTCATGGTCATCATCCTGTAGCAGGCTGGCCGGATAGTCAGGATGATACTGCTTTTTAAATGCACAAGTGTATAGATTATTATCTATACATATGTATAATCGCCGGCATGATAATCCGGAGAACCCCAGAATAATGGCCAGTCAGACCCTCAAACGCATCGTTGCCCCTCTGGTGGATCCGGCGGTATACGATTTCTGGGCGCAAAAAATTTCGCCGACCCTGAGCTGGGACCGCTGTCTGGCCCGCATCGAGTCTCGCCATATCGAGGCCCGCGATACGATCAGCCTGATTCTCAAGCCAAACCGTCAGTTTCAGGGATTCCAGCCGGGTCAGCATCTGAATGTGACCGTGGAGGTCGACGGCGTCCGCCTGACCCGCAGCTACAGCCCGTCCGACACGCTTCGCCGTGATGGCCGCATCCGCCTGACTATCAAGGCGATCGCCGAGGGCCGGGTTTCCCGGCATCTGGTTCACCACAGCAAGGTCGGAGATGTACTCGAACTTGGCGCCGCGTTTGGCGACATGACCCTGCCGCGGGAAGCAGCGGCCTGGCTGTTCGTCGCCGCCGGCTCCGGCATTACCCCGATCATGAGCCTGCTGCAGACCCTGCTGCAAAAACCGCTGGAGCAGCCGGTGGCGCTGGTCTACTGGGCCCGGACCCGCGCAGACCTGTGTTTCAGTGAAGATCTGCACGGCCTGACTAACCGCGATCCACTGCTGAAAATCCACACCGTGCTGACTCGGGAAGACCACCGCCTGCCTGATGAACTGGATGGCCGACCGCGGCAAGCCCTGTTCCGCAACCTGATCCCGGATCTGGAGCGGCGCCGGGTTTATGTCTGCGGCCCTGACGGTTTTGTCGCCAGTGTCCGTGGACTGCTTGAACCACATGCAGCGCTGTTCCGGGCCGAGTCTTTCAGTCCCGCGCCAGTGGTCACCCGAGCCGGAGCGCCGGTCACCATCACGCTTAGTAAAAGCAATGTCAGCGTCCGGATTCCATCCGGAACGCCGCTGCTGAAAGCGCTGGAAGATAGTGGCCTGAAGCCCGCCTACGGTTGCCGTATGGGCATCTGCAATACCTGCTCCTGTCAGAAGCAAACCGGCAGCACCACCGACACCCGTAACGGCACTGTGCAGAACGAGCCAGGCCCCGTGCGGCTTTGCATCAACAGCGCCAACTCTGATCTGACTCTGGAACTCTGATCATGACCTCATCGATGACGTCCGTACTCAATCGTAGCCAGAAAAAATCCAACCGACCGAGCGACGAACAGCTCGCCGCCTTTGGTGCCGAACTGGACGCACTGCGAGAACGCACCCTGTCTGATCTGGGCGAGCGTGATGCACGCTATATTCGCCGGATTGTTGCCGCAGTACGCTATACCGAAGTGATCGGCCGCGGCCTGCTGTACTTCGGCCTGTTCCCGCCGGCCTGGATTCTCGGCACCCTGCTGCTCGGCATTTCCAAAATTCTCGACAACATGGAGCTTGGGCATAACGTCATGCACGGCCAGTATGACTGGATGAATGATCCTCACCTGAATGGCAAGACCTTCGAGTGGGATCTGGTCGGCACCGGCGATCACTGGCGCAAGACCCACAACTACAGCCACCACACCTACACCAATATCAAGGGCATGGACGAAGATATCGGTTATGGCGTGCTTCGCCTGTTCCCGGAGCAGCGCTGGCGGCCGTTCTTCCTCGGCCAGCCAATCTACGCGATTATTTTTGCGCTGCTGTTCCAGTGGGGCGTGGCAATTCAGGATTTACGCTTTGGAAAGTTTTTCAACGGTAAGAAAAGCGGCAGGGAAATGCTTGATGAGATGAAGCCATTTCTGAAAAAAGCCCGGCGTCAACTGATCAAGGATTATGTGGTTTTCCCGCTGCTGGCCGGCCCGCTCTTCATACCGGTGATTCTTGGCAATCTGGTTGCCAACGGCATTCGTAATCTGTGGACCTATACCATTATTTTCTGCGGTCATTTCACTGCAGATGTCCAGCTGTTCCCGAAAAGCGTGCTAAGGGACGAAACCCGGGGTCACTGGTATTTCCGCCAGATTCGTGGATCGTCCAACCTGACCGGCAGCAAGCTGCTGCACGTCATGAGTGGCAACCTGAGCCATCAGATCGAACATCACCTGTTCCCGGATATTCCGGCCCATCGTTATGCCGAGATGTCGGTAGAAGTGCGGGCGATCTGCCAGCGTTATGGTGTGCACTATAATCGTGGCTCGCTGGTTAGCCAGTTTTCCCAGGTAATCTGGCGAATCCTGCGTTATTCACTGCCAAGCAAATACGTACCGATCAACGCCTCCACCTGACTTGACTACAGCGGGCAGAAAACCAACCCTGCCCGCCGGTTGCGCATTGGGGGCCGCTCAGCCTGAGGGCTACAAGCCAACTGGACGAAACCGCTGGCAAGTAAAATCGAGAAAGCGCTCGACCCTGCTGGAACAGTCTGCGGACATGGTCACCAGACGAACCCTCCTGTCCTGCTCGCTCTCACGCTCCTCAAGCAAGCCGCGATCAATGGCCTTCTGCACATACTTCACCGCAGTACGACGACTGATATTCGGCATAAGCTCATACAGCTCCGTCTTCGCCAGCGGCGCATCCCGCTTCAGCCACATCTGCGTGAAAAGGTCACAGTAGTTCAGATCATTAAGATCTGTATCAATAAAACTTCTTGCCCAGAAGCTGTCGATATCAAATATCGCCACGGCCGCCTCGGTACGGCTGCCGACGTTATAGCGACGACTCATAGTCAGCCCTCCTGATGGCCGATCGTGGTGCATGATGAATAACCCCCGGCACCGTAACAGCGCACCATGCCAATCCGGCCTGTCCGACGCTCCGGCATTAATATGCTGTTTTGCATGCAAATAAGCAATCTATGCACTTTGACACCCTTGTGGCACGAACCTTGCCTGATTCTCTCCGAGACGACACCTACAGATTCCAGCCGCGGGGAAACCACAATGCAGCTCGCCTTGTTCAAGACACTCTGGGGACACCCCGGCTCCATTAACGACGGCGCCCTGTTGGCCGCCGAGGCGGGATTCCAGGGCATCGAGGCGCCAACGCCGCAGGATGATGAAGAGCTCGACGTATTCAAGCAAGCACTGGCAACACACCAACTCGACTTCATCTGTGAAATTTGCACTACCGGCAGCTACGTACCGGACCGCCGCGCCACACCGGAGCAGCACCTCGAAGATCTCGATAACAAGATTCGCCGCGGACTGCCCCTTGGGCCCCGATTCTTCAATGTCATGGGCGGCTGCGATGCCTGGCCTTTGGACGTTCAAGTGGATTTTTTTCGCCGTGCCAAGGCGCTGGCAGATAGCCATGGAGCGCTTTGCAGCTTTGAAACCCACCGCGGTCGGTCATTCTTCAACCCCTGGATAACGCGGGACGTGCTACGGGCGCTGCCGGAGCTGTCGATCACCTGCGACTTCAGTCACTGGGTTGTTGTCTGTGAGCGACTGATGGACACCGAGTGGGATGTCATTACTGAAGTTGCCGAACAGGCTCACCACATCCACGCCCGGGTGGGCTATGACCAGGGACCGCAAGTACCTCATCCCGCTGCGCCGGAATACTCTGCCGCGCTTGCCTCCCATGAACGCTGCTGGGAAACAATCTGGTCCTCGCAGAACCGCCGTGGTTACCAGAGCAGCACCATGACTCCGGAATTCGGGCCGGACGGATATTTGCACTGCCTGCCGTTTACCAATGCCCCGGTCGCTGACCTGTGGCAAATCAACCAGTGGATTGCTGAACGGCAGCGCCATCATTTCCGGAACTGGCTTGAATCGCTCCCGTCCCTTCGCCAGGCCAACGCTCTCTGAAAGAGGAGGAAATCATGTCACCCATTCGTGCCCTGCTACGAGACCCGAGCAGCCTTTGGCCAAATACAGCCGCGGTGTCTTACATCCTGCTCGCCTATTTCGGCGGTTGGTGGGCGCTGATTCAGGAAAACTACTATCTGTTTGCCCTGGGCGTTATCGCCATTGCTCACGGCATGACCATAGCCGCCTATCTGATGCACGATTGCGGCCACAACAGTGTCTTCAAGGACACTGAGTACAACTCCCGGCTGGGTCGCTGGTTGAATGTGATCTGCGGCAGCAACTATGGCACCTATGAGGACATGCGCTACAAGCATATGCGCCATCATGTCGATAACTGTGAGCCAGTTACATTTGACTACCGTAGTTGGCTGAAGCAGCACCCGGCAGTGCACAAAACCGTCAACGTTCTTGAGTGGGCTTATATTCCGGCTGTTGAGCTGATCATGCACGCGATGCAGATCGTCGCGCCATTTATCTACAAGGATAAAAGCGACCAGCGAGGAAGGGTGATCCGGGTAACATTGATCAGGTTCTCCCTGTTCGCACTGATTATCTGGCTATCACCAATGGCCGCCATCGGCTATCTACTGGCTTATGTGATTTTCATCACTTTTCTGCGCTTTATGGATAACTTCCAGCACAGTTACGAGATTTTCTATCGCCTCGGCGACCCGACCTTCGTACCTCCCCTGAAAGGCAATGCTGACTACGAGCAGAGCCACACCTACAGCAATCTGCTATCCCATCGCTGGCCCTGGGTTAACCTGATAGCACTCAACTTCTCCTATCACAACGCCCATCATGCCAAACCGACGTTGAGTTGGCATCGCTTGCCCAAGCTACATGCTGACCTTTACCCGCAGCACTGCCCACAACAACTTGCATTCTGGCCACAGCTGGTTTCATTTCATCGTCATCGCGTCACCCGGGTGCTTTCCGAGCATTATGGCGAGGATGACGTCGTTACCCAGTTGCGCAAGCATGATGCTGTTGGCGTCAATGCATTGTCTTTCCTGACAGCGTTCTGAAGGATTGCAAAGATGCTGCAGCCAATCGTGCCCAGCGCGCCCCCGGAGACCAAGGCCACACCGGCAGTCTCCCTGGTGAGTGAAAGAGGAGTTCCGCCCACCACGGCACCCGGCAAACATCGCTGGCTTGAATTCAAGCAGCCTGTGAGGACTCGTAGCAAAGTACTGCTTGGCATTACTGCATGGCTGCTATTTCTGCTTGGCTGGCACCTGGCCGCCACCAGCGGCGCCGAAGCCAACCCGCTATTTCCTTCGCCCGGCGACGTCACGGACGCACTCCGGAATCTTTTTTCCGAACGCGCATTTCACACTGATGTACTGGCAAGCCTGCAACGCATTCTGATCAGCTTCGGTCTGGCGGTAATTATTGCGGTACCGCTGGGCGTGCTCATGGGCGCCTTCCCTGTTGTTGAGGCATTCTTCAGCCCTCTGGTATCCGCGTTCCGTTACCTGCCGGCGCCGGCATTTATACCCTTGCTGCTGATGTGGCTGGGAACCGGAGACACACAGAAAATTGCCCTTCTCATGCTCGGGGTAATCTGGTTTCTGGTCACACTCGTATGCGACATCGTCAAGCAGACTCCAGTCGACTTTATTGAAACATCTCGCACACTCGGCGGATCACGACGCAGCATACTCTGGACGGTGGTGGTGCCCTATTCCCTTCCTGGCATCGTCGACACTTGCCGGCAAATGCTTGCCGTTAGCTGGACGTATCTGGTTATTGCCGAGATTGTCGCCGCCACCGATGGCATCGGTGCAATGATGATGCGCGCCCGGCGCTTCGTCCACGTCGATGACATTATGGCAGGCATTCTGATTATTGGCACTCTTGGACTGCTTTGTGATCTTGCATTCCGAGGCTTTTACTGGCTGATCTTTCCATATTTGCGTCGTCGTTGATTCCCTGAAGAGGAGTACCACCATGTCATTGTTGTTAACGAAAACCCTGCGCCAGCCGTTGCTGTGGCTCACCACAGCCGCATTGCTTTCGGCCTGTGGCAACCCGGATGCTACAAAGGAAACATCAGAAACCGCCGAGCCAGCTGTCACGGCGAAGGAATCCGTACGTGTTTCGCTGTTCTCATGGCCAGGCTATGGATTCTGGTTTATTGCCAAGGAAAAGAATCTGGTACCGGAGATTGATCTTGATATCCGTATTATTGAAGACCCGTACGAGAGCTTCGGTCTGATGAGTGCAGGACAACTGGATATCACCTCCAGTACGGTTGAGTACGGCCCCATCGCGGTCGACAAGAATGTGCCGGTGAAGCTGGTCACCTACACCAACCCCTCCTACGGCACTGACAAGATTATTCTTCGCCCGGAGATTTCCTCGCCCGCAGAGTTGGCTGGCAAGAAAGTCGCAGTTCTGGAAGGCGGTCTGACGCAGATCTTCATGGGAATCTGGCTCGAGGAAAATGGCGTCGGCATTGATCAAGTCCAGTTCGTGAATGTCATCATGGATGAAGCCGTAGGCGCGATGCTCGGTGGCGATGTGGCGGCGGGAGAGTTCTGGGAACCCTTCGGCAGCAAGGTGCTGGCAGGCATGCCTGGCGCACAGGTCGTGGCCACCTCTGCGGAGGAAAAGTGGATCAGTACCGCCCTGCTTGGCGACGGCATGTATATGACCTCCGCTCTGCTTGAAGATCGCCCCGAAGCGGCGGCGCTGGCCATGAAGGCGTATTTTGCTGCCGTTGACTGGTGGAAAGAGAACCCGGCAGAAGGTAACAGGATCATCGCCGATG
>JBFHPX010000034.1:0-13635 GCA_041592575.1 Alcanivoracaceae bacterium | reverse complement strand
TGAATGAGCGGACTCAGCTGTTACGCAGCGCCGCAGAGAGAATGCGAGCGGTGATATCCACCGTTGGAATAACCCGCTCATAGTCCATCCGGGTAGGCCCGACCACCGCCAGCACGCCGACAGTCTGGTCCTCAGCTCGGTACGGGGCCGACACCAGCGAGTACTCGTCAAAGGCCTGATACCCGGCTTCACGGCCGATAAAGATTTGCACACCATCCGCACGGACACTGCGTTCAAGCAGGTGCAGAATATCGCGCTTGCTGTTAAACGCATCAAACAGGTCGCGCAGCTTGTCGAGGTCATCGCCACGCGCCGAATCAAGCAGATTGGCTTCGCCGGATACCACGTACTGCTCTCCCGATTCCTTTTCGGTGCGACGCAGGGCCTTGGCGGCAACATCCATGGTGGTCTGCATCATCAGGTCCATCTGGCGCTTGTCCGCTGCCATGGTTCTCAACAGGCCATCGCAGATATCGTCGAGATCACAGCCGGCGTAGGTGCGGTTGATGTAATTGGCAGCCTGACGCAGCTCCGATTCACCGTACTCGCGATTGGTATGGATCACCCGGTTTTGCACCTCGGCCCGGTTGATCACCAGAATCACCAGCACCCGCTGGCCGGACAACGGCAGAAACTCGACCATCCGCAGTCTGGTGATTTCCCGACGGGGCACCACCACCACCCCGGCCATACGAGTCAACTCGGCCAGTGCCCGTGACGCCTGCGCCACCAGCTCTGTCGGCGACTGATCCGGGTCAATCAGCTGCTCCAGCTCCCGTTTCAAGCCGCGAGCGTTGGCGTCCAGCATCGGCGCACTGCGCAGCAGGGCATCAACGTAAAGGCGGTAGCCAACCTCGGTGGGAATGCGGCCGGCGGAAGTATGTGGGCTGGTCAGCACACCGATGTCTTCAAGCTCAGCCATGATATTGCGGATGGTGGCCGGACTGACCTGCAGCGATGCCCCTTCCGCCAGTGTTTTCGAGCCCACTGGCTGGCCGTCACGGATATGCCGCTCCACCAGCGCCATCAGCAGGCGTTGCTTTCGTTCACTGAGTTCAGGAGCAGCCATGGCAACCAGGCAGATAGATGACAACGGAACTCATTATAGAAGGGCAACGACTGAGGGGAAGGGCTGACCGGACTGTTATCAGCAATATTGTAGTCTGGCCCCGGATACCCTTATCATCGCCTCATCATACTGACCGCATGGACAGCATATGCTTACCCACCTTGGTGTCCGTCACTTCGCCACCGTCGAGTCACTGGAACTGGAGCCCGGCCGGGGCCTGACCACGATCAGTGGCGAAACCGGCGCCGGCAAGTCAATCATCATTGACGCCCTCGGCCTCGCGTTGGGCGAGCGCGCCGACAGCAGCGTGGTCCGCGCCGGCTGCGACCGCGCCGAAGTGGAGGCCACCTTTGATCTGGGCGACTGCCCGGCGGCGCGTCAATGGCTCGCTGCCCGCGAACTCGACCATGACGATGAATGCATCCTGCGCCGTACCGTGCGTGAAGATGGCCGCTCCCGCGCCTACGTCAACGGCTCGCCGGTGCCAGTCACCGAGGTACGCGAGCTCGGCGAGCTGCTGATCAGCATTCACTCCCAGCACGAGCACCAGTCATTACTGAAGAAAGAGGCCCAGCGCGCCCTGCTCGACAGTTTCGCAGGCGCCGATAGCCTGCTGCGCGAGCTTCGCCAGCGCTGGCGCGAATGGCGCGAAGCCCACAAGGCCCACTCGCAAGCACTGGCCAGCGCCTGCGAGCTGGGAGAGCGGCAGGACCTGCTGCGCTTCCAGCTCGAAGAGCTGGATGCTTTCGAAATCGGCGAACAAGAGCTGGGCGAACTGGAAGCCGAGCAGAAGCGGCTCGGCAACGCCGACACCCTGATCCGCCTGTGCCAGCAATCCCTCGGCCTGCTCTATGAGCAGGACGAAGGCTCGGTGGGCGACCAACTGGCCCGGGTACAGCACTGGCTGGGCGATGCAGTCGGCGGCGACGAAGCACTTGCCAATGCCCTCAATACGGTGGAATCGGCCCGCCTGCAGGTGGAGGCTGCGGCTGATGATCTGCGTCATTACCTCGATCGGCTAGACCTTGATCCGGAGCGGCTCGCTCAGGTCGAGGAGCGACTCGGCCAGGCCTACACCCTGGCGCGTAAACATCGGGTGCGGCCGGAAGAACTGTTCGCCCACCACCAGGGCCTGCGCGAAGAAGCAGGCCGCCTCAATAACCACGACGAGCACTTGCTGGAGCTGGAAAAGCGCGAGCAGCAGGCTCAGTCAGTTTTTACTGACACTGCGCGCAAATTGTCAGAGCTGCGCCGCAGTCATGCCGGCGCGCTGGCCAGCGGCGTGCTTGGCAATCTCAAGGCTCTGGGCATGAAGGGCGCCCGACTGGAGATCTCTTTGACTCCCTGTGAAGCCAGTGCCGACGGCATGGAAGAAGTCGAGTTCCTGTTCACCGCCAACCCGGGGCAGCCGCTCAAGCCGCTGGCCAAGGTCGCCTCTGGCGGCGAGCTGTCGCGAGTCAGCCTCGCCATTCAGGTGATCTGTGCAAAAAGCCTGACCGTGCCCTGCCTGGTGTTTGATGAGGTCGATGTCGGCGTCGGTGGCGGCATTGCCGAGATTGTCGGCCGACTGTTGCGCGAGCTGGGCGATCACGCTCAGGTGCTGTGCATCACCCACCAACCGCAGGTAGCCAGTCTGGGCCATAGCCACTGGCAGGTGCAGAAGCAACAGAAGAAGGACAGCACCCACACCAGAGTGGTGTCACTGGATACCGAACAACGGATTCAGGAGGTGGCGCGCATGCTGGGCGGAGTCGAGATTACCGACTCCACGCTGGCCCACGCCCGGGAGATGTTGCAGCGCAGTCAGGCGCAAAGCGCCTGAATGCGGCTCACTTTTTCTTCGGTTTGACGTACAACACCAGCTTGTGATCGACCAGCTCGAAACCATGCTTTTCAGCGATGGCATGCTGGCGCTTCTCGATTTCCGGATCAACAAACTCAATTACTTCATTGGTATCCATCCGTACCATGTGGTCGTGATGTCCCTCATTGGCCAGCTCGAATACCGCCGAGCCACCCTCGAAGTTGTGGCGCTGGACAATTCCGGCCTGCTCGAACTGAGTCAGCACCCGATAGACCGTGGCGAGACCAACATCCGCACCTGATTCCAGCAGCGCCTTGTAGATATCCTCGGCACTCATGTGCCGTTCGGCGGAGTCCTCCAGCTGCTGCAGAATCTTGACCCGCGGCAGGGTGACCTTTAGGCCGGCCTTGCGTAGCTCCTGATCTTCCACCGATATGCTCCTGATGTGCCGCCGATCTACCGACGGGTGAACTTGTGTCCGCGGACAGGGTCTGTATTATCGCCTCAACCTGAGCGATGTCGACACTACTATGCGCGCATTCCTGCTGATTTCCGCCCTTATCCTGTCGGTGCTGAGCACCGGCTGCAGCAACCTGCGCTTTCCCGGCGTCTACCGAATTGACATTCCCCAGGGCAACTTCGTTACCGAAGACATGCTTGAGCAGCTCAGCCCGGGCATGAACCCTGAGCAGGTCCGGTATGTGATGGGCATGCCGACTTTGATTGACCCATTCACTCCGGACACATGGTTCTATCTGATGACCCTTCAGCCAGGCAAGGGTGACGTCGTGGAACAGCAGATCGTGGTGCATTTCCGTGACGGCCTCTACAGCCACCATGAAGGTGAAGTGCTGGCCGATTTCCGTACCAAAGTGAACGATCCGCAGGACCGCCAGCTGGCCAGTCAGGCCGACCAGCAGCGTCGGCAGCAACAACCCGCTGACAGCAACTAGGCCGGTTTAACCGGCACGCCTGTCCTTCGCCTGCTTTGCCCGCGCCTTGCGATTGTCTTTCGGGTCGATAACAAGCGGGCGATAAATCTCCACCCGCTCACCATCTGCCAACACCCGCGCCTTCGGATTTGCCTCCACTTTGGAAAAAATCCCCATGCTGGCGTGGTCAATATCAAGCCCGGGGAAGAATCCGACAATACCGGACTGCTGCACGGCCTCATACATAGTCGTGCCATCCACTACTCGCAGAGGTATCAGCTTCTGCCTGTCTGGCAGCGCATAGACCACTTCCACATTGATCAGTCCGTCTTTCATAGCCGCCCTCAGAACAGCCCTATGCCACGAGCAAACACCGCGAGAATAGCCAGCGGGGCGATAATCCTGACCGCCACCCGCCAGCCCAGATAGAACCGGAAGCTCTTCATGTTCAGCTCTTTGCGCACATGAGAATCCTTCATGATCCAGCCCGCGAACACAGCGATCAACAGGCCGCCCAATGGCAGCATCACATTGGTAGTGAGGAAATCCAGACTGTCGAAAACCGTCTTCCCGAAAAGGGTGGCATCGGACCAGACATTAAACGATAGCACCGAGCCAATGCCGATCAGCCAGGCCGCCAACGCCAGCGCCAGAGTAGCCTTCGCTCTGGTCCAGCCCGACTCCACAAACCAGGCCACCAGTGGCTCCAGCAAGGAAATAGACGAACTCCAGGCGGCAAACAGCACCAGCACAAAAAACAGCGTGCCAAACCAGAGTCCGCCCGGCATATGAGCGAATGCCAATGGCAATGTCTTGAACAGCAGCCCGGGGCCAGCGGCCGGCTCCAGACCATTGGCAAACACCACCGGGAAAATGCACAAACCGGCGACAATCGCCACCAGTGTGTCAAGGAAGGCGATCGTCAGCACCGTGGAGCCGATCGAAACCGGCCTCTTCTGCCCTTCACGGTTTGTCACCTCGCGCGGCATGTAGGCACCGTATGCCATGATCGCGCCAAGACCGAGACTCAGAGTAAAGAAGGAATGCCCCATCGCCACCAGCACCGCATCGGCGGACAGCTTGCTGAAATCGACACTGAACATGAACGTCAGCGCCTGATCGAAACCGCCGCTGCTGGTCGCATAACCAAGCAGCACCAGCAACATGACGAACAACGCCGGCATCATAATCTCTGCCGCCCGCTGCAAACCCCGGTGTACCCCCTGCAAAACCACGCCTGCCGTCAGCAACATGAACAGGCTATGGCAGCCAAGCATGATCACGGGACTGGCAAGCAGGCCATCAAAGGTCGCACTAACCGTCTCCGCATCCGCCCCTGCCAACCGGGTTGGCAGGGCAACGATGTAGTACAGGGACCACCCGGCAATCACGCTGTAGAAGGTCAAAATGAGAAAGCCGGCCAGCGCACCGAGATAGCCAAGCCACTTCCAGCGGCTGCTGACCTCCGCCTGACCGGCGAGCTTCTTCATGGTGTTGATCGGACTCAACCCTCCACGGCGCCCCATCAGCACTTCCGCCACCATGACCGGGATACCAACCAGCAGGATGATCAGCAGATACATCAGGACGAAGGCACCACCACCGTACTCGCCCGTGATATACGGAAATTTCCAGATATTCCCCAGCCCGACCGCCGACCCAGTCGCTGCCAGAATAAACACCCAGCGACTGGTCCAGCCCTTAAGCGATGCATGATCCCTTTCCATAAACAGCCCGCCCAGACCAACAAAGGCGCCATTTTCCCGGCAAACCCCGTCTGTCTCAAGGAAAACCGGCCAGCAATGCACGACACGCATGCAATTGGCCGCCGCTACCGTATAATCGCGCCCCTATGAGCAAAGCCGCGAAAGGGTCTGCAGGCCCACGAGACATCGCCGTCAACCGCAAGGCACGGCACGACTATCACCTTGAAGAGAAATTCGAGGCCGGGCTGGTATTACTTGGCTGGGAAGTCAAATCCCTGCGTGCCGGCAAATGCAATCTGGCCGAAGCCTACGTGATGCTCAAGGATGGAGAGGCCTGGTTGTTCGGCTGCCGGATTGAACCGCTGCAGACCGCCAGCACCCACGTCACTGCCGACCCGTTACGCAACCGCAAGCTGTTGCTGCATCGACGCCAGTTATCGCAGCTTTTTGCCGGTGTGCAGCGGGACGGCTACACCTGCGTGCCCGTCAGCCTGTATTGGGACAGGGGCCGCGCGAAACTGGAAATCGCGCTGGCCAAAGGC
Organism: Alcanivoracaceae bacterium; assembly: GCA_041592575.1. Lineage (GTDB taxonomy): Bacteria > Pseudomonadota > Gammaproteobacteria > Pseudomonadales > Alcanivoracaceae > PGZG01. Next base: position 7,582 of record JBFHPX010000034.1, on the reverse strand, counting down.
AAGCAGAAATTCGACAAGCGAGCCACAGAAAAAGAACGGGACTGGAGCCGGCAGAAGCAGCGCCTGATGCGCCAGCGTTAACAGAGCACTGAACAGCAAACGGGCCGGCTAACCGGCCCTTCGCCATTGCGACCTCAGAAGACCTTGCCGGATCGGCGGCCGCGCCGCCAGGCAACAACCTCCTCACGTAACTGCCAGTAGAACAGTAACCAGGCGCGCAACAGTGCCGGCAAGAAATAAATCGCAGTCAGCACCACCAGAAAGCCAATGCTGGTCAACGCATCCACCAGCAACACACCGGCGCAGTACAGCGTCAGGGACAACGCCAGACCCAGGCTGCGGTAAAGCAGTGGGTGTTTTTTCAGCGGCGCCACTGCAGTAGCAGTGGCTACGGTAACTCGATCAAACAGTGCCTTCATCGTCTACTCCTCAATGAATGACCCGGGTCTGATCAGCGGTCTCTTTATTTACCTTCTCGGGGACACGCTGAGAAGAGCGTTTGCTCTCCGACCATTGTGTGGCCAACGCTGCAAGGCTCCCCTCCGGCTTCACTGGCGCTTGTGGCGCCCTGCTGACCGAAAACCTTACAGCACTCTTTCAACGTGCCTATGGTGCGCCGATGACAGTGGTCGATGTCACGAATTCTGATTGATTGTCGGACAGGAATATTTATTCAGCTGCAGGGCTTGAAGCTATCACCGAACACCCCCATCAAGTATCCTGTACCTCACTGGGGCCGACATGGTTTCGACGCCGGTATTGAATCTTGTGGTGCATGCCGAGCAGGCTACGATGCTCGTAAATCCATTGTGGCAAAAAAGTAATCGCAAACGACGATTCCTACGCACTAGCAGCCTAAATCCCTGCTAACCGTCGCGCGACCCTGTCTGTGGGGGAGCAACACGGGCACGCATACACAGACTCGCGATGAGGTTCGCCCCGAACCGAGTTGCTAAAACTTCAGGGGATCGGAACCAGCACCCTGCCCGTCGGGCCGCTGGAACCTAAATCAGTAGACACGGCTAAGCATGTAGATCTGCAAGTGGATTGCTGACGGACGCGGGTTCGATCCCCGCCGGCTCCACCAAATCCAGTTCCAAGGCCGCCTGGCGCGGCCTTTTTTATGCTCTAGTTCCGTTGAGTTGTCTTTCCTTCAGCCATACAAAAAACAACCAGAGAGGCATCCGGCAAAGCAGCCAGAAACAGACGGACTCGGCGAGGCAACATGGTAGCCTTCCGGAGAGCAGGCCTTCTGCATACGTCACCGGATCAAACGAGGACAAGCCGGCATCCTCGCCACCGCTGATTCTCTGAGGCACGGTTCACACTGACGGAAGACCAGCACACTTTTCGAGCCGGCCCGACTGGCACCCGGCGACGCAACTGTCATAATGAGCGCTGCTAACTGCCAGCCACTTGCGCGGACGACCATGGCCACCCTGTTTGTCGATAATCTGACTGTTCTCGACTTCTCCTACCTGCACGCCAAGCGAGGCATGGTCGGCGAGTCATGGATCGTGGATCTGGAACTGACCGGGGATCTCGACAAGCAAAGCATGGTGTTCGACTTCGGCCATATCAAGAAGCGGATAAAGCAGGTACTGGACGAGTGCGCCGACCATCGCCTGCTGATACCAGAAGACAGCGAGCTGCTGACTCATGGCACTGATGGCGAAGACCGGGTCAGCGTTGTCTGGCGCTACCCCGGTGGCGACATTCGCATGCGTGCGCCGGACTCGAGCATCCTGATAGTTCCCGCCATGGAAATCAGCAAGGGCAATCTGTCACTTTTTCTGACCGAACAGGTTCGTAGTGCGCTACCGGAGAACGTCACGGAGGTTCTTCTGACGTTGCGTGAGGAAGAGTTCGGTACGTCGCCTTACTATCATTATTCTCATGGCTTGAAAAAGCATGATGGCAACTGCCAACGCATAGCTCATGGCCATCGCTCACGCATTGAAATTCTTGAGAACGGCCGCCGTAGTCGTTACTGGGAAAAACTCTGGGCGGATCGTTGGGAAGATATTTACATTGGTACCCGCGACGACCTTGAGGGCACCTATTATATTGATGAAGCTCCCCATCACCGCTTTCGTTATGAAAGTGCTCAGGGGATGTTTGAGCTGCTGATCCCTGAGGATCATTGCTATCTTGTTGACACCGACACCACGGTTGAACGACTCGCCGAGCATATTGTTCAGGAGCTTTCCCGGGAAGCACCAGGCAAGCACTTTCGGGTCAAGGCTTTCGAAGGCGTCAGAAAGGGTGCCATTGCAGAAGCAGGCCATATGCGGATTTGAGTCATCCTACAAAGACACCAACGCAATCTGCTCCGCTTCCTCCTGAATCAGCTTGCGCAGCCAGCGATGTGCTGCGTTATGGTGCAACAGAGCAGACCACGCCATTTTCAGCTCAAATTCCGGAATCGAAAATGGCGGCTCCTTGATAACCAGACTGGAGTTTTCTGCCTGCATTCGCGCCACCCGAGTAGGCAGGGTTGCAACCAGATCGTTATTCATAGCGAGCAACGCCGGCATTTGATAGTGTCGGGTAAAAATCGATATCTTGCGACTTTTCCCTATTCTCATCAAAGCCTGATCAATCCAGCCCAGCCCGCCCAGTTTATCGGGATTCATTCCAAAACCGACACCAAACCCGGTCTTTGACACCCAGATATGTTGCGCGGAAAGGTAGCTGTCGAGATTGAATCTTCCGGAAATCGGGTTGTCCCGATTCAGCAAACAGGAGAATGAATCCTTCCATAGCGTCACCTGATGAAAAGACTGGGGAATCTCGTTGAACCGGTTAATCGCCATATCCACCCGCCCCTGCTCCATGTCGGTGTAACTGACATCTGAAGGCGTCAGAAAATCCAGCACCAGATTCGGCGCCTCGGCCCGCAGGCGGCGGACAATATGTGGCACCAGGGTGGCTTCGGCATAATCACTGGTCATGATCCGGAACACCCGCCGACTGTCAGCCGGTCGAAACACTTCGTCGGGAGTCAGCATCAGCTCAGTCTGCGCCAACACCTGACGAACCAGCGGCTGCAACTCCAACGCCCTCTCCGTCGCGGTCATGCCATCAGAAGTCCGGATCAGCAGGGGGTCGTTGAACAGCTCTCGCAATCGTTTCAGGCCATTGCTCATGGCGGGCTGGGTAATACCGAGCTGCTCGGCGGCCCGGGTGACATTCTGCTCGCGCAGCAGAACATCCAGATACTTGAGCAGGTTCAGATCCACCCTTCCGACATTCATAGCCTGAATAACCCCGGACCAAACAATAAATTCTGTAAATTATGCCATGTTTCAGTCAGTTAAGTGCCTGATTCCGGCCGCTGATGTTAATTTGACATGGTTGACCATAGCGGCATAGTACGTATTTACTGACTACCAGACATCAGGCCGGCGCTGAACAGTCGCCCTCCTGCCATCCCGCCATTGACACGACAACGAGGACCCCCGCCATGATCCGATTCGACAAAGCTCCCGGCGAAGCCCGGGTTGAGATTGAGAAATTCGTAGTCCGCCTGCCCGGCGGCATGCGTCAGGCCATTGCCGAAGTTGCACGACGCAGCCGTCGCAGCATGAATTCGGAAATTGTCGCTCGCCTTGAGCGCAGTCTGGCAGAAAGTGATGTTATCGAGACCATTGGCGAGCAGCCGATGGTCGCAACGCCATCATTGCGCGCAGTTGGCGGCTCGGACGCTTCCGCAGGCAACGACACTGAACGCCGCCTGCTACAGGCATTCCGTAAACTGGAGCCTGGCAAACGAGAGGCGGTGCTGAAATTGCTCGACTGACCCGCACCCGCGGGTCAGCTTCCTTCTTGCAGGACCATCGATGCGTTGGCTGATGCCCGACAGGCGGGCCTTTTGTGTCCGACTGGCTAATGCCGTCCGCGAAAGCGCTCACTACTCACGCTATAACGCGCCGATGGTCGGCGCGCTCGGCGTAATCGGCTTCCCGCTCTATTACTATATCTGGCACGATCTATTCCCCCAGCCCTATGAGAATCTCTGGCTAAGACTTGTCGGCACGGCGGTCTGCCTGCCCCTGATATTCTCCCGCTATTGGCCCGATAAGCTAAAACGCCATTTCGCCAGCTACTGGCTGCTGACAATGGTTTTTACCCTGCCGTTTTTCTTTACCTATATGTTGCTGCGCAATGACATGTCGATGATCTGGGCAATGTCGACAATGGCGGCACTTTTTCTTCTGGTACTGGCTCTGCATGACTGGCTACTGGTAATTCTGACATCGCTGGGCGGGTCCCTGCTGGCATGGGTGACGTTCTGGCTCACCTCAACCCAGCCGGCGGAACTGAATGCCTATCTGGTTCAGCTGCCGGTATACCTCTTTGTCATAATCGCCGGCAGTGTTTTCAACTACACTGCACAAATGGTCAAAGACGAGAAACTTGATGCCTATGCGTCCGTCGGTCGCAATATCGCCCACGAACTTCGCACCCCGCTACTGGGGATGAAAGGCGCGGCTGGCGCCATTCGCAGTTATCTTCCAGAGCTGATTCACGCTTACCGGCTTGCCGGCCAGGCCGGCCTGCCGGTAAGAGAGCTGAGGGCATCACGACTGGAGCAGCTAGGCAAGGCGGCCAGCTCCATTGACGAGGAGATTAATTACTCCAACGTCATCATAGATATGCTGCTACTCAGCGCCGGGCAGGCGTCCCTCAAAGCCGATGATCAGGGACAGCATTCCGCTCAGGCTACCATTGCCACCGCAATGGCTCGCTATCCTTTCAAATCCGATCACGAGCGAGCGCTGGTGGCGCTGGAGGCCGGTAACGACTTCACCTATCGAGGCTCAGCACTACTGATCACTCATACCCTATTCAACCTCGTCAAGAACGCCCTTCACAGCGTGCTGAAGGCTGGAAAAGGTAGTATCACGATCAGCATTGTCCGCCACCAGCAGCAGGACCAGATAATCGTCCGGGACACGGGAGTTGGAATATCAGCCGTAGATCAGCGCCACCTGTTCGAGCATTTTTATAGTTCAAAATCTGTTGAGGAAGGCTCTGGTGTAGGATTGTCCTTCTGTAAAAAGGTGATGGAGAGCATAGGAGGCAACATTTCCTGCCGCTCCGTGGTCGGGGAATATGCCGAATTCATTCTGACTTTTCCAAAAGATGCGTTATGAAGCCAAAATCGATTCTTCCGTACTACCATCCATCGACGGTTATTTTTGTCGATGACAATCAGCGCTTTCTGAAAAGTTTCACGCTACTTCTCTCAGAGCAACTTGCTTTCCGTTGCTTTTCCAGCGCCGGCACTGCTCTGGAGTTTATTAATCACCACGGCTCAATGGTGCCCCTTGATCAGCGCTGCTTCTCATTTCTTGGCCAACAGCATCGCGGCGGTGGTGCGCTTCGGCTGGATCTGGCGCTGATCGAGCAGGAGATCAGCAACCCGAACCGATTCCAGGATATTTCGGTTGTGGTCGTTGATTACGATATGCCGGAGATGGATGGCCTGAGCTTTTGCGCGCAGATCCAGAACCGGAGAATCAAGAAAGTACTGCTCACAGGGGTCGGCGACGAGAAGGTTGCCGTCAAGGCATTCAACGACGGACTGATAGACAGGTTCCTGACAAAGAGCGACCCTGACATAGAGGAGAAAATCAATCAGACCATTGCCGAGCTCCAGAGACGGTACTTTGAAGACATCTCCTCAATGATCCAGAACACACTGGCGATGAAATCTCCGGAGTTCATTCATGATCCGGCGTTCATTGGCATCTTCTACACCATGCTCGATAACATGCACATTGCCGAGTATTACTACGTCGAAGATCCGAATGGCTTCCTCATGGTGACATATGATGGCAAGCTCCATCGTCTGGTCATATTCAGTGAAGATCAGGCGGACGAACAGATTTTCGCGGTTCGCAGGTTCAATCCGCCTGCAGAGATAGTTAGCCGTCTGAAGAGCAGGCAGGCCATTATCTGGCTGTGGCTATCACCGGACGACATGGATGAAACAGACGACTTTGACTGGTACGACCACGTCCACCCCGCCAAGAGAATATCCGGTAGAAAATCCTGGCTGTACGCATTGGTAGAAAATCCCCCTGCTGACATTGAGTATGATGAATCGCAGGCAAGCTATGCTTCTTATCTGGCTCAGCTTGATGCTGCAGGCTAGCGGCATTCCAGGCCCGGGGAGGCAAGCGCCTCCCCGTCGCCGGATCTAACCGCTACATCCCATTTGCTGATCTCAATCCCACCACCGGCGCTCTGGCGCTGTTGCCCCGGCGACGGGTGGAAGGCCAGGCCCACATTCCAACCTGATCACGAATAACCTCACATCCATGCAGCAGCTTATCGATATCCCCTACGGTCAATGATGCGTTAATACTCATTCTTACCAGCGAGCGCTTCTTGGGCGTTGCCGGGGCGCAGAAAACCGAGCCAAAGATATCCTGCTCCTCGAGTGCCTCTCGCAGCCTGAGCGTGTCGTACTCCAGGCCAGCCTCTAGAGCAATAATCTGCGACTGGCTTGCCTCAACGTTGTAACCCAGATCCGCAAGCCCCTGACGCACCATATCAGCATTCTTGTGCACGGCAATGCGGCGCCAGTCATCACGAATAATGATGTCCAGGGTTTTGCTCAGCGCCGCCAGCTCATGCGGCAACAGACATGAACTGAATATGGCCGGCCGCGCAGTGAACCAGAAGTAGTCACTAAAACCCTCCGGGCACAACACCAGCCCTGCCCGACCGGCGAATGCCTTTGCCAGACTGGCAGTGATAAAATCAACCTGACTGGCAAGCCCGAGCTGCGCGACGAGCCCAGCCCCCTGCGGCCCGTGCGTACCCAAAGAATGTGATTCGTCAACAATCACCATGCAGCCCATCGATTTTGCCAGCGTGACAATTTCACGCAGCTTGCAAACACTGCCGTTTGTGCTGTACACGGAGTCCACGCAAACCACTCCGGCGCCATGCGCCGATAGCTGCCGGCGCAAATGCGCCACGTCATTGTGCCGCCAGGCGTGCGCTTCCGCTCCAGCACTCTGAATTCCTTCCCATAAAGAAGCGTGCGCGTGCATATCGATATACACGGGCACGCCCGGGCCGGCAATGGATTGCAGCAAGCCGACATTGGCAGCATAACCGGACTGGGACAGAATCCCTTCAGGCATACCAGTCCACTGTGCAAACCGGCGCTCCAGGCTGCTCTGGGGGGTGTCGCCATGAAGAAATACACCGGACATCAGTACGCTGTCGCCATTTCCACGAAGTGCATCGATCTGCGCCTGAACAATTTCCGGATGATTGGCGATGGCAAGATAATCGTTGCTGATCAGTCGCACCGAACTGCGGCCCGGCGCGATACCGCGCATGATATGCCTGCCCTTCCACTCAGTCTGCCAGCGATCAATGCGGAATGCGTTCATCCTCTCGCCAAGGTGCTGCTGAATAGCCGAACCGCCGTCTGAATTCTGTAGTGCCGAAACTGAGAAAGTCATAACAAAAACTCCGCTGGTTGAATGATTCAGTGAAGAATCAGGCATCTTCACAGCAGATAATGTGGCACCATTGACGTAAAATTTATCCGCGA
>JBFHPX010000033.1:0-13828 GCA_041592575.1 Alcanivoracaceae bacterium | reverse complement strand
GAGAATTTTCGTTCCGCATTGGCGGCGCGTTCTGATTTGTCGGTGAGTTTTGTTTCCGACTCCGATCAGGCACAGCTGATACTCGCGCTGGGTGAAGCCGCTGTTTCTCAGGCAATCAAGACCAGATTGCCGGTCATTGGTGTGCATATACCGCGACAGATGGTAACCGCTGCCAGGGATAACGGCTGCCTGTGCACGGCAGTTTATCGAGAGGCGCCGGTTGCTGATCAGTTAAGGGTATTGCGAGGGGTTCTCCCCGGGGCGCGCAAAGTGGGAGTGTTGCTCGGTCCGGAATCGGTCCGATTGCGTGAACAACTGGAGTTCCCCCCCTTGCTGTTCGAGATTCGTGTGCTGAGTGAGGCCGATGAGCTGGCCGCCTCACTGGGCGAGTTATTGCCCCGCGTTGATGTCTTGCTGGCGCTGCCGGATGCCATTCTCTACAACCCGGATACCGCACGCTTGCTACTGCTCGCCAGCTATCGCCAGACCACTCCGGTTATTGGTCCGGATGAACAATTTGTGCGCGCCGGCAGTCTTGCCGCCGCGCATCCCTCACCAGAAGGTCTTATTGAGGCTGCGGCCGTGCTGCTGCAGTATGCCGGCCTGCCGGGGCAGCTACCACCCCCAGACTATGCCCGTGCCACGCTTTCAGTGAATAACCGTGTCGCGCGCAGTTACGGGGTGATTGCGCCGGATATGGAAGCAATCAGACAGGGTTTGGAGGCAAGGGAATGAATTTCTCCGGCAGTATCGTCCGTCAGTTGCGGTGGCTCGGTGTTGCGCCCGCACTGTTGATGCTCGGCCTGTTGTTGCTGGCATTAACCTGGCAACGATTCGGTGACGCGGAAGAGGAGCTCAATGGTCGCGGCCTGTTCATGAGTCGCTATCTGGCGTCGGCGTCGGAATACGGAGTGATCTCCGGTAGTCAGGATGAACTGGAGCATCAGGCGCGGTTGGCGCTTCAGCATGCAGGTGTCCGGGTGGTAATTTTCCGTGATGAGGAGGGCGAGGAGTTATTGCGCCGTGATGCCGACGGCGAGACCGAAATAAAGAACCCGGATCTGCGCCGATTTCGCGCTGCTATTTATCGGCAACCCATGCTGGCGGCGGGTATGTTTGATGGCGTAGATAGTGCTGCGCAGCCGGCGCCGGAACGAATCGGCCATGTCGAGCTGTACTTGTCCTCCGCCTCGCTGGTAACCCGTCAGCGGGAGATTCTTCTCGCCACTCTGATGCCGGCATTGATTGCCATGTTTGCTGGTCTTGCTTTTTCCTCAAAGCTGGCTCGACGTTTGTCGCAACCCATCACCGAACTCTCGAGGCTGGTGCAGCTAATTCGTGGCGGTGATTATCAGGCTCGTGGAGTATTGCCTCTGCGCGCAGAGTTAGGTGCCCTGCAAAGCGACATCAATCAGTTGGCCGCCGAGTTGGAGCGATCCAGGCGTGAACAGGAGCGGGCCATGGATGCGCTGCGTGAAGCCCGCCAGCGGGCAGAGGGTGCCAGTCAGGCGAAGAGCGAATTTCTCGCCATGATGAGTCACGAGTTACGCACCCCGATGAACGGGGTAATGGGCATGTTGCAGCTTCTCGATGGCACGGCGCTGGATCCGCGTCAACGCGAGTACGCTCGCGCCGCATTGGACTCCACCAGTCATCTGCTTGATGTGATCAATGATATTCTCGATTTCTCTCGTGTCGAGAGTGGCCGTCTCGAGCTGGAGTACCTGTATTTCCCGCTGTTTGAACTGGTCGAAAGCTGTGTTGCAAATTTCCGCTATCTGGCCACTCAGAAGGGCTTGCAGTTGCGCCTTGTCGGTGTCGGTTCTGATGCGGACTTTCAGGTCTGTGCGGACCCGACACGATTGCGGCAAATTATTGCCAATCTGATCAGTAATGCGGTCAAGTTCACCGAGCATGGAGAGGTGCGGGTGCAGTTGGCCTTGATCGAGGAGCGGAATGACCGCGTGTCATTATCGCTGACGGTCGCGGATACCGGCATTGGTATCCCGCAGGAAAAGCTGCCGCAGCTTTTTGATGCGTTTTCTCAGGTCGACAGCTCAACCACACGACGTTTTGGCGGCACCGGGCTTGGTTTGGCCATTGCCCAGCGCCTTACCCGTCTGCTGGGCGGCGTGCTGGAGGTGGAGAGCGTGCCGGGGCAGGGCACATCCTTTACCGCGCGGTTTGTATTTCCAATGCGCCGTGAAACCGGGGGGTTACCGGCCTGGGATGATTCCGAGGCGCTGCCGGTGTTTGATGGCACTGTGCTGCTGGTTGAAGACAACGAAGTCAATCGCATGGTGGCAGAGCATATGCTGCACGCGGCTGGACTTCGGGTAACCTGTGCGGGCAATGGTGAAGAAGCATTGCAGTGTCTGGCGCGACAACAGTTTGATTGTGTGCTGATGGACGTTCAGATGCCGGTGATGGATGGCATCGAAGCGGTGCGCCGATATCGGGAGCACGAGCGAGTCAATCACTCCGGGCATGTGCCGATTATTGCCTTGACCGCCAATGCCCTGACCGGAGAGCGCGAACGCTGTCTGGCGGCTGGCATGGATGATTATCTGGCAAAGCCGTTTCAGCGGCGCAAGCTGCTCAGCCTTCTGGCGCGCTACCTGCCTTCTTCAGGGCAGTGACCTGAGTTTCGACTTCACCATCCTGCAGGCGTGTGGTCAGCGGGTCACCGACGGCAATATCGGCGACGGAGCGCAGGGCCACGCCGTTGCGGAAGGTGATGCTGTAACCGCGCCCGAGTACCGCCAGCGGGCTGACCGCATTCAGACGGCGGCCGAGCTGACGCAAGTCCCGCTGGCGATCACCAATCTGCCTCGGTACCGGCAGGGCGAGCCGGCGTACCAGCCCGGCCAGACGCTGCTCGCTGAAACCGAGCTGAGTGCGAGGATCGCGACCGCGCAGGCGGCGGTTGAGCTGTTCCAGTCGCTGGCCGGGCAGCGCCAGCCGTTGCTGCAGCTGGCGGCGCATGCGCGCCTCCAGCTCGTCCAGTTGCTGGGAAACCTGCTGCAGTCGCTGTTCTGGTCGACCCAGCCGCTTTTCCAGCCAGCCCAGTCGTTCCCGTTCCCGGCTCAGTAGCTGCTGTACCCGCAGCGCAAGGCGCCGGCCGAGTGCATCAACCCGGGCGACCACGGCGCTCTGGTCCGGGCTGACCAGCTCGGCGGCGGCGGACGGTGTTGGCGCGCGCAGGTCGGCAACATAGTCGGTCAGGCCGACGTCCACCTCATGACCCACCGCTGATACCAGCGGAATGGTGGAGTTGGCCACATCCCGGGCCAACTGTTCGTCATTGAAGGCCCACAGATCTTCCAGCGAGCCGCCGCCACGGGCAAGAATCAGCACATCGCATTCCTGCCGGGCGTTGGCCAGCGCCAGTGCCGCGCGCAGCTGGGCCGGGGCGTCCTTGCCCTGAACGGCAGCCGGGTAGATCAGCACCGGCAGTTGCGGGCAGCGCCGTTGCAGCACCTGCAGAATGTCGCGCAGGGCGGCGCCGCTGGCCGAGGTGATGATGCCGATCTGTTGCGGAAACGGCGGCAGCGGCCGCTTGCGGCTGTCGTCAAACAAGCCCTCGCTGCGCAGCTTCTCACGCAGCTGCTCGAATTCACGCCGCAGCCGGCCTTCGCCGGCTTCCTCCATGTGCTCGATCACCAGTTGATAGTTGCCGCGCGGGACATACAGCGTCACCCGGGCCCGGACCAGCACCTGCATACCGTCACGGGGGGCAAAACGCAGCAGCTGGGCGCGATTGCGGAACATGGCAGCGCTGACCTGGGCCCGGTCATCTTTCAGGCTGAAATAAACGTGGCCGGAGGACGGCCGCGACAGATTGGAAAGCTCGGCCTCGATCCAGAGCAGCGGGAAGTTGCCCTCCAGCAGGCCCTGAGCCTCAAGATTCAGGCGGCTGACGGTCCAGATACGGCGTTCGTCGGGGGCGGGATTCAGGTCCGGGTTCATGGGGCGGAGGGTAGCACCCGATGGGGCCACTCGCCTATAATCCCCGCCTTGATTTTCCACCCCCAGACGGTGCCCCATGCTCAGAATTGCGCAAGAAGCACTGACCTTTGATGACGTTCTGCTGATTCCTGCCCACTCGGAAGTCCTGCCCAAGGATGTCTCACTGAAGTCACGCCTTACCCGCTCCATCGCTCTCAACGTGCCGCTGGTGTCCGCCGCCATGGATACGGTGACCGAACATCGCCTTGCCATCGGCATGGCGCAGGAAGGCGGTATCGGTATTTTGCACAAGAACATGGAAGCCGAAGATCAGGCTCGTCATGTGCGGATGGTGAAAAAATACGAAAGCGGCGTGGTAAAAGATCCGATTACCGTTTCCCCGGAAACCACGGTGGCGGAATTGCTGCGTATTACTCGTGCCCACGATATCTCCGGTGTGCCGGTGGTGAAGGGCGATGAAGTGGTCGGCATCGTCACCAGCCGTGATACCCGTTTCGTCACCGAGTTCAGCCAGCCGGTGTCGGCGATCATGACCGGCAAGGATCGTCTGGTGACGGTGCGTGAAGGCGTGCCGGCGCAGGAGGTGCGAGCGTTGCTGCACCGTCACCGCATCGAAAAGGTTATCGTTGTAAATGATCGAGGCGAACTGCGCGGCCTGATTACCGTCAAGGATATTGAGAAGGCTGCCAAGTCACCGAATGCCTGCAAGGATTCTCAGGGTCGGTTGCGCGTCGGCGCGGCCGTTGGCACCGGGGAAGGTACCGAGCAACGTATTGAGTTGCTGGTCGAGGCAGGTGTCGACGTGATCGTTGTGGATACCGCCCATGGCCATAGTCAGGGTGTGATTGACCGCGTGGCCTGGGTAAAAAAACATTTCCCGCAGATGCAGGTCATTGGCGGCAACATTGCCACCGGTGATGCCGCTCGCGCGTTGGCCGATGCCGGCGCCGATGCGGTCAAGGTTGGCATTGGCCCGGGTTCGATCTGCACCACCCGCATTGTTGCCGGTATCGGTGTGCCACAAATCACGGCCATTTCTGATGTCGCCGAAGCGCTGCTGAAATACGACATTCCTGTCATTGCCGATGGTGGTATCCGTTTCTCCGGTGATATGGCCAAAGCCGTTGCCGCCGGTGCCAGCGCCATCATGATCGGTTCGCTGCTGGCAGGCACGGAAGAGGCGCCGGGGGATGTCGAGTTGTATCAGGGTGGTTATTACAAGGCCTACCGTGGTATGGGCTCGCTCGGTGCCATGTCCGGCAAAACCGGCTCCAGTGATCGCTACTTTCAGGACAGCGCCGCCGGGGTCGAGAAACTGGTGCCGGAAGGTATTGAAGGTCGGGTGCCCTACAAGGGCCCGATGAGCGCCATCGTGCACCAGCTGATGGGTGGTCTGCGGGCCTCCATGGGCTATACCGGTTGTCGCGATATCGACGAGATGCGTACCAAGCCGCAGTTCGTCAAGATCACCGGCGCCGGTATCAAGGAATCCCATGTCCACGATGTAACCATTACCAAGGAAGCGCCGAACTATCCGATCGGCTGAATGGATAATCTACTGAGTACGCAATCGGCCGGTCATTCCGGCCGATTGAGTTTATAACCGAGGCCTTTGTGCCCGTAACGGAACTTTGCCATGAAAGACATTCATGCCCAGCGCATTCTGATTCTGGATTTCGGTTCCCAGTACACCCAGCTGATTGCCCGCCGTGTGCGCGAAATCGGTGTGTATTGCGAGATCCGCGCCTGGGATATGGATGAGGCAGAAATTCGTGCTTTTGCGCCTGCTGGAATTATTCTCTCCGGCGGACCGGAGACCGTCACTGTGGAGGCGACACCACGGGCGCCGACACGGGTGTTTGATCAGGGCGTGCCGGTACTGGGCATCTGCTATGGCATGCAGACTATGGCCGAGCAGCTTGGCGGCAAGGTCATCGCCGGCGAGAAACACGAGTTCGGTTATGCCCGGGTGCAGAAAGCGCAGGCCAATACCTTGCTTGATGGCATTACCGACCACGAGGAAGCAGGGAAGGATTTTCTTGATGTCTGGATGAGTCACGGTGACCGGGTTGGCACCCTGCCGAAGGGGTTTGTTGCCACCGCCAGCACCGATTCCTGTCCGATTGCCGGCATGGCTAACGATCAGAAGCGTTTCTACGGTGTCCAGTTTCACCCTGAGGTGACCCATACGCTGCAGGGCGGACGCATGCTTGAACGTTTTGTTCGCGACATCTGCGGTTGCGAAAAACTCTGGACCCCGGACAACATTATCGAAGATGCCATTGAGCAGATTCGTGAGCTGGTGCGTGATGAGGAAGTCATCCTCGGTTTGTCCGGTGGGGTGGATTCTTCGGTGACAGCGGCGCTGCTGCACCGTGCTATTGGCAAGCAGTTAACTTGCGTGTTCGTCGATAACGGACTGTTGCGTCATCGCGAAGGCGATCAGGTCATGGAAATGTTCGCCAAAAACATGGGCGTGAAAGTGATTCGTGTCGATGCCGAGGAGCAGTTCCTGTCACGTCTGGCCGGTGAGGCCGACCCGGAGAAAAAGCGCAAGATTATCGGCAATGCCTTCATTGATATCTTTGAGGATCAGGCCGCCAGGCTTAAAGACGCCCAGTGGCTGGCGCAGGGCACCATCTATCCAGATGTGATCGAGTCCGCCGCCAGCAAAACCGGCAAGGCCCACGTCATCAAGTCACACCACAATGTCGGTGGCCTTAAAGAACACATGACGCTGAAACTGGTCGAGCCGCTGCGCGAGTTGTTCAAGGATGAGGTGCGCAAGATTGGTCTGGAGCTGGGCCTTCCTTACGATATGGTTTATCGCCATCCGTTCCCCGGCCCGGGCCTTGGTGTGCGTATTCTTGGCGAGGTGAAGAAGGAATATGCCGATACCCTGCGGCTGGCGGATGCGATCTTTATTGAAGAGTTGCATGCAGCCGGTCTGTATCACAAAACCAGTCAGGCGTTTGCCGTGTTTCTGCCAGTGAAATCAGTTGGCGTGGTCGGTGATGCCCGTCGTTACGAGTATGTGGTGGCGCTGCGCGCCGTGGAAACCATCGACTTCATGACCGCCCGCTGGGCGCATCTGCCGTATGAATTTCTTGAGCACGTTTCCGGGCGGATCATCAACGAGATTCCCGGTATTTCCCGGGTGACCTATGATATCTCGTCGAAGCCGCCGGCAACGATTGAGTGGGAATGATCTGAGTTGTTATCAGGTGGCGGCCTAATCCGCCATCTGATAACAGTTTCCGCCCTTGCGTTTGGCCTGATACATGGCCTCGTCGGCACGGCGCATAAGTACTTCCGGCAGGCTGGCTCCGTCCGGCAAAGCAATGCCTATGCTGGCGCCCAGTGTCAGCGAGATGCTGCCAAAGGACAGTGGTTCGTTGCTCGCATCGATCAGCTTTTTGGCGACAATTTCTGCGGCTTCGGCCGGTGTGTCGGCGCTAACAACAATGCAGAACTCATCGCCACCGACTCGGGCGATCAGGTCAGCCTGACGCATGGCGTGCTGAAAGCGGTCGGCGATTTCCTTCAAAACCACATCGCCGGCATGATGGCCGTGGCTGTCGTTCACTTCCTTGAAGTGATCGAGGTCAAGGTACAACAGCGCCAGCTTCTGCGATCCGTATGCCAGCCGGCGCGGTAGCAGACGTTCCAGCCCGCGCCGATTGATCAGCCCTGTCAGCGGGTCGCGTTCGCTCTCACGGCGTAACTCGCTTTCTCGCTGCTGGCGCTCGCTGACGTCCTGAAAGGCGATGCTGACACCGGCAATGAAACCCTTGTCGTCTTTGAGCGGCGTAGCAATGATTTCGGCGGGGAAATTCATATGCTGGCGGTTGGCTGTAACGACGCCGGTCCAGCGCTCTCCATGCAGACAGCTCTTCAGCAGGTCTTCGGCTGAGCGTGTTGAGGCAGGCCCGGAGACGTGGTTTCCGAATGCATTGCCGATAATGGGCGCTGTTTGCCCCAGCAGGGCATGGGCGGCGGGGTTGGCAAAAATGATGTTGCCGCGGCGGTCCAGACTGAGAATGCCTTCGCCAATGGATTTCAGCAGCAGTTCGTTGTGGTGCTTGAGGCGTTCCACTTCCTGTAGCGAACGGGTCAGGGCGGTGTTGGCTTCAGACAGCTCCCGGCCACGGCGATCCAGCTCGAGGAATACTCGCACCTTGCCTTGCAGCATTTCCGAATTTATCGGTTTGGTCAGAAAGTCCACCGCGCCGCTGGCATAGCCTTTCATGACATGCTCTATGTCGCGGTTGATGGCAGTGACAAAGATGATCGGAACCGCACGGGTGCGGCTGCCCTGCTGCATCAGATTGGCGACTTCGTAGCCATCCATGCCGGGCATCTGCACATCGAGCAGGACCACGGCGACATCGTGGCTTTCCAGCAGCCGCAAGGCTTCCTCACCGGAGGCGGCCTGAAGAAGCTGGATATCAAAGTCATCAAGCAGCGCTTCCAGCGCAATACGGTTGGCAGGCTGGTCATCCACCACCAGCACTGCGGGCTTGCTAGACATACGGTCTTGTTCTCCCGGGCAGCCCGGCTTCTTGGCCGGATCTGATTATTGTTAGTGTTGCGGACAGGCTTGTTACTTTGTCCTGATTATCCGCAAAATGCCAGCATCAGGCACAGTGCCTGACGAACCCACTGGTCAGCGGAGAGAGACCGTCCATGAATAATCCTGATATTGGCAAACTGATCCTGCGTCTGGCGCTGGGTTTCATGATGCTGCTGCATGGTATTGACAAGCTTCTGCATGGTGTCAGCGGTATTGCCGGCATGCTGACCAGTCATGGCCTGCCGGGCTGGCTGGCGTTTGGAGTGTTTATCGGGGAGATTGTTGCGCCGCTGATGGTGCTCATAGGTTTTCAGACGCGGATTGGCGCCGGTCTGATGGTGATCAATATGCTGTTTGCCATTCTGCTCGCCCATGCTGGTCAGATATTTACTCTGACCAGCCATGGTGGCTGGGGCATTGAGCTGCAGGCTTTCTATCTGTTTACAGCTGCGGCGCTGGTGTTTCTGGGCGGCGGGAAATACGTGGTCAAGAATTGATCAGCAAGGGCCCCGAGGGGCCCTTTGGATCAGCTTCAGAATGCCCGGTTACGATCATCCACCTGGCCGTTCAGGGTCCAGTAGTCGTAAAGCACCCCGAGCAGAAACAGCCCGCCGGTAAATAGCCAGATAAGGCCGGTGATCCATTTGCCCAGATAAAACCGGTGGACGCCAAAAATGCCAAGAAAGGTCAGCAGAATCCAGCTGACGTTGTAGCTGGCCGGGCCGCCGATGTAACGCCGGTCGGCCTTGTCATCCATGCCCGGGATCAGGAACAGGTCGATAATCCAGCCAATAAAGAAAAGACCCAAAGTGAAAAACCAGATGGTGCCGGTAATCGGCTTGCCATAGTAGAAACGGTGCGCGCCCATAAAGCCGAAAATCCAAAGGCAGTAGCCGATTACCTTGCTATGCGTGTCAGGCTGATTCATGTCCTTGTCCTCACAGGGTAATGGTGATGTGCTTGATGACGCGCAGTGCCTTGTCGATCGCAGCGTCGGTGCTTTCATCCCGCGCCAGTGCCACGCCGAGCCGGCGCTCGCCATGGACTTCCGGCTTGCCGAACAGGCGCAGGTCCGTGTCCGGCTCTGCCAGCGCGGCATGCAGGTTGCCATAGCGCATGTCGGCGGAGTCACCTGCCACCAGCAGCACTGCTGATGCCGCCGGGCCCTGCTGACGAATCAGCGGGATTGGCAGGCCGAGAATGGCGCGAGCATGCAGGGCAAACTCGGAAAGGTTCTGCGAGATCAGGGTGACCAGACCGGTATCGTGGGGGCGTGGCGAAACTTCACTGAAATATACGTCGTCGCCCTTAACGAACAGTTCGACGCCAAAAACGCCTTGCCCGCCGAGTGATTCCGTTACCGCGCCGGCAATGCGTTGTGCCTGCTCCAGCGCCACTGCGCTCATCGGTTGCGGTTGCCAGGATTCGCGATAATCACCTTTTTCCTGACGATGGCCGATCGGCGCACAAAAGCTGGTGCCGTTGCGGTGTCGCACCGTCAGCAGGGTGATTTCATAATCAAAATCGACAAAGCCCTCGACGATGACTTTGCCCTTGCCGGTGCGGCCGCCGGATTGGGCGTATTCCCAGGCAGCGTCCACCTGTTCGCTGGTTTTTACAGTGCTCTGGCCCTTGCCGGAGGATGACATGATCGGCTTCACCACGCAGGGGATGCCGACGGCATCAATGGCAGCCAGATACTCGGCTTTCGTTTCAGCGAACCGATACGGTGAGGTCGACAGACCCAGTTCTTCGGCGGCAAGTCGGCGGATGCCTTCCCGGTTCATGGTTAGCCGGGCGGCACGGGCGGTAGGGATTACCTGCCAGCCCTCGGCCTCCAGCTTGACCAGTTCGCTGGTGGCAATCGCTTCTATTTCGGGAACAATCAGGTGCGGCTTTTCCTGTTCGACGAGAAAGCGAACGGCGCCGCCGTCGAGCATATCGATAACGTGGCTGCGGTGCGCTACCTGCATGGCCGGGGCATTGGCATAGCGATCCACGGCAATCACTTCGCAGCCGAGCCGCATCAGCTCAATGACGACTTCTTTACCGAGTTCGCCACTGCCAAGAAACATCACCCGTGTGGCGTGCGGGGCGAGCGGGGTGCCAATCGTTGTCATTGCTCGTTTCCATTCAGTCGGTTCATTGGTCGCCCTGTTTGGCAGCAGCATCCGCCATTTTCTTCAGTACAACCTTGATATCTGCAGCCATCAGACCAGCACGCTGGTAGCGTTTTTCCGGGTCCTTTTCCAGCGCCCGGTTCAGCACAATCGATACCCAGGGTGCACTGCGTTTAATGCCGGGGCGGGTCTGGAGAATATCCGGGTGTGGTTCGGTGGCGATCTGGTACATGATCTGGGTGGCATTCTCCGCCTGAAACGGCAGCTCGCCGGTGAGCATCTGATACAACACCACACCGAGCGAGAAAATATCCGAACGGCCATCGACTCGCTTGCCGGTGACCTGTTCCGGTGACATGTAGCTGGGCGTGCCGACTACCATACCGGTCTTGGTACGACTGGAGTTGTTGACCCGGGCAATACCGAAGTCGGTAATTTTGACCTGTCCGGCCTCCGGATCAAACATCAAGTTGGCCGGTTTGATATCGCGGTGAACGATGCTATTGACGTGGGCATAGTCGAGCGCGTCGGCACAGCGACCGATAATGTTGAGGACCTTGGTGATCGGCATCAGGGTGTCGGGTTTGGTATAGCGCAGCAGGTCATGACCGTGGAGAAACTCCATGGCGATATAGGCGAGATCGTGTTCCTCCCCGGCATCGTACACGGTGACGATGTTCGGGTGATTCAGTTTGCCGGCCGCTTCTGCTTCGCGGAAGAAGCGCTCTTTAACCTCAGCCAGCTCCTCTTCACCAAATTCTTGCGACAGGGCCAGCGTCTTGATTGCTACTACCCGGTTAATCTTCGGATCTCGGCCCTGATAAACGATACCCATTGCGCCGCGACCCAGCTCTTTTTCGACCTGATAGCGACCCAGCATTGGTTTTTCAAAGCTGTTGTCACCGCTGCCGGCCAGCAGGGTATCGGTCGGTGAGCCGCCACCGCCAGATCGCATGCCGAAGATAATGGTGTCCTGAGCATCGTTGGCGCGTTTGGTGCGTTGGGCAATATCGCGGAAATTGGGATCATGCTTGGCCATGTACTGGTATACGGCACTGGCCTTGTTGAACTGGCGTTTGCGTTCGAAGTCCATGGCCAGATTGTAGAGCAGGTCGAGAACTTCATCGCCCATCGGCACGCGACGGAATTTCTCGAACGCCATGTCCAGCTGGCCCTGTTGCTGAAAGGCCAGGCCAAGCATGCGATTGGATTCTGCGGATTCCTTTTCCGACTTTTCCTTGCCCTGCTCTGTCGTCAGGAAGTGCTTGGTGGTCAATGCCAGATGGCCGGCAAACAACAGTGTCGCCGGTAGCGTCAGTGGTATCCACCAGCCCTGAATGCCAAGCATGACGATTTCTGTGCCGAGCAGGGCAACCAGTAAAACTGCAGAAATGGCGGCGCCAAGTCCGGCGCCGAGCCGGGGCAGGGCAAACATCAGATACAGCACCACCATCAGCATCATGCCCCAGCGCAGCGGGTTGGCCCAGGGCGGCATGACAAAGAAATCTTCGTTGAGAATGCTGGCGACGTTGTGAGCCAGAACTTGTACCGGCTCCTGAGCGCGGCGCAAGGGTGTCTTCAGGGTAGACCCCAGTCCGTAAGCGGTGGCTCCGATCAGCACGATCTTGTCTTTGTATTTATCTGCCGGGATGCGGCCACTGTAGACGTCGTAGAAAGAGTCGGTGGAAATGGCCGATTGGCTGTCTGCTTTACTGTAGAAAAAGGTATTCATGCGCAGATCGTCACCGGTGCGAATGGTGAGATTGCCAAGACGGACGCCATCGCTGGTGGTGCGAATATCGTCATTGCCCAGATTCAGGCTGCGGGCAGCGAGCTGCAGTGACAGGGACGGATACAGCTCGCCGTAGTAATTGATCAGCAGTGGCTCGGTGCGCACGCCGCCGTCGCGATCGAGATTGATGACCAGATGGCCGACTGCGGAGGAGGCAAGCGCGAACTCGGATAGTGGTGGAGTCAGCGAAACCGCGCTCATCGGCATGCCGGGAATTTCGGCGCCTTCTGCAGAGACCTGCTGATCGCTGATGTAGGCAGGAACCGGGCTGTCAGGGCGACCGATGGGCACGCCCTGAATCATCTGCATGCCCATCACCACATTGCCGGCACTGCGAATGCTGGCGGCCAGCCGGCTGTCAGTGTCGAGATCACGGCTGGCCTTTTCCAGCCGTTCGCCGAGAGTTGCCAGATCTTCAGCGTGAACACTCTCCGGCTCACTTTGCGACAGGCTGCTGTTTTCCCAAAACAAGCGCAGGTCGCGAATTTCCTGCAGGCCAGGATCGGTTTGTGGTTCCGACAGGAAAATGCCCAGGCCGATGACTTTTGCGCCGCCGCCTTGCAGTTTTTCGATCATGCCGCCGACGATATCTCGCGGCCAGGGCCAGCGGCCGAGGTTGTCGATGCTCTGGTCATCAATGGCGAGCACAGCGATGCGATCACCGGGATCACGGTCAGCACTGCGCACACCGAGGTCGTAGGTGGCGAGCTCAAGACTGCCCAGCGGCCCGCTCTGGCTCAGTGCAATCATCAGTACAGTGATGATGACCACGGCAAACCAGTCACTGGTCCAGAATTTCCTTTTCATGCAGAGCCCCGATCAGAAACGGTCGCCGCCCGGACAGGTGGCGAAAACAAGTCGCATTTATAGCACAGAGAGGCGTCCGGTGTGTGGCTCGGCTACCATATCGGTCCGACAGAAACGGAGTGATTCCCGGTGGTTGATGATCGGCAACATGAGGTCTGGATGGCGGCAGCGCTGGCGCTGGCGCAGTCGGCGGCTGCGCAGGGTGAGGTGCCGGTCGGTGCGGTGCTGGTGTTGAATGGCGAGATCGTTGGCCGCGGCTGGAACCAGCCGATCAGCGGCCATGACCCGACTGCCCATGCCGAGGTCATGGCGCTGCGCGATGCCGCCGGCCGGCTCGGTAATTACCGGCTTGGCGGTAGCGCGCTGTACGTAACCATTGAACCCTGCACCATGTGCTTCGGGGCGCTGATGCACGCCCGGGTGGCGACGCTGGTATATGGCGCTCGCGAGCCGCGGGCCGGGGTCTGCGGCAGCCAGTTGAACCTGCCGGAGCAGACCTTCTACAACCATTCACTGGAGGTTATCGGCGGGGTGCTGGCGGACCAGTCCGCCGCCCTTCTGAAGGGG
>JBFHPX010000032.1:0-13948 GCA_041592575.1 Alcanivoracaceae bacterium | reverse complement strand
TGCTCCGGCTATATGTATGTGCTCGACTATGTCCGCGACAACAACCCGCAGGACAAATCGATCGCCATTGCCGATGATGTGACCCTGTTTATCGACAGCGGCAGCGTTGGCATCGTCAACGGCACCGAAATCGACTATGTCACCGAAGGCGTGAACAGCTTCTTCAAGTTCCGCAATCCTAACGCCACCGGCGAATGTGGCTGTGGCGAGAGTTTCACGGTTAACGCATGAGCGAGCAACGCACCGTTGTCACTCATCGTGATGTCGCCGCCCGGCTGGTGCCGGCCGGCGCACCGATCACTATCAAGAAAAACACCTTCGTCAATATCAAACAGGCGCTCGGTGGCACCTGGACGGTCACAGTAAACGGCAACATGGCGCGCATCGACGGCACGGACGGCGATGCCATCGGCATGCAGCCGTTACAGTTCAACTTCGAACCGGCGGAAGCGGACGGCAGTGTCCGCCGCGATGATATCGACAAGGTCATGCGGACCATTTTCGACCCGGAAATTCCGGTCAACATTGTCGATCTCGGCCTGGTTTATGGCTGCGAAGTGATTCGCCGCGACAGTCAGAATGTGGTGCAGGTGCGGATGACCCTGACCGCGCCCACCTGTGGCATGGGCCCGGTGCTGGTCAGTGACGTCGAATACCGTCTTGGCCTGATTCCAAATGTCGACAAAGTGGAAGTGGAGCTGGTGTTTGAACCGCCCTGGAGCCGCGACATGATGACCGAAGAAGCGCAACTCGAACTCGGACTGTTCTGATGGACTCTTTCTACGCCGACTCTCCTTTCGGCACTTCGATCACCGCCGAGGAAATACTCGATAGCATCGGCTTCCTGGACGATTGGGAAGAGCGCTACCGCTACATCATTGATCTGGGCAAATCGTTGCCGGCATTGCCGGACGAAATGAAAACCGAAGACCGCTTTGTTCGCGGTTGCCAGAGTCAGGTGTGGCTGGCGCACCAGTTCGATCCTGCCGAGAACAAACTGCATCTCGCCGTCGATAGCGATGCCCTGATCGTTCGTGGTCTGGCGGCGATAGTGCTGGCCGCGCTGAATCGTAAATCCCCGCAGGACATTCTCCATTACGACATGGAAACCTATTTCAGCAAGCTGGACTTGCTCAAGCACCTGAGTCCGACCCGTGGCAACGGTGTTCAGGCAATGGTGGCACGAGTGCGGGACGAAGCTCAGCGCCTCGCCTGATCCGTCTTCACGCTTTCAGCGCTGGCTCCATTGCATCCCATCCGCTACTCTTCCTGAGGTTCGATGTAGCCCTCAGGAGAAGGGATCAATGGATATACTCCAGCTGCTGGTCAGCGGGATTGCCAACGGTTGCATCTACGGCCTGCTGGCACTCGGTTTTGTACTGATTTACAAAGCCTCCGAAGCTGTGAATTTTGCTCAGGGCGATATGCTCATGCTGGGCGCATTCCTCGGCATTGCCTTTATCAATACAGGCAATGCGGACCTGCCGTTCCTTATTGGCCTGACACTAGCCGCCGTGATTATGGGGGCGTTTGGTTATCTACTTGATCGCTTCGTGCTGCGCGGCATTTTCGGCCAGCCGCAGTTCGCCATGGTCATCCTCACCATTGCGCTCGGCTTTCTGATTCGCTTTGCTGCTGGCGCCCTCTGGGGGCACGATCCGGTGTCATTGCAAACCCCGTTTGCCGGCAAGACGTTTGAGATCGGCAGCTTGATAGTCCCGGTGGTCGACGCGGTCATCATCCTCGCCACCGTAGCTCTGACCACAACGCTGTATTTCTTTTTTGCCAACACCCGTCTTGGTGTCGCCATGCAAGCCAGCAGCCAGAACCAGATGGCAGCCTATTACATGGGCATTCCGGTCAAACGGGTTAACTCAATTGTCTGGGCGTTATCCGGGGTAGTTGCGGCGATTGCCGGGGTGCTGTTTGCGGCCAAGGGCGCGGTGGAGCCTTCCGTGGGACTGTTGTTTGGTATCAAGGCGTTTGCCGCAGCGGTGATCGGCGGCCTCGGTTCACTCCCGGGCGCGCTGGCCGGCGGTTTACTGGTCGGCATTGTCGAGCCGTTTGCTGCCCGTTACCTGCCAGCGGGCTCCAGCCAGATTGCTCCCTACGTTCTGATGCTGCTGGTGCTGATCCTGCGTCCCGGCGGCTTATTTGCCCAGATCAGTCAGAAAAAGGTGTAGCTGATGCGAGTCAGGTTCAAAAGCAGTTACGACGACGATATCAACCTGTTTGAGGATCGCTGGCATCTGTTCCAGTTCGGTTTGCTGCTGGCCGCAGCTGTCGTTGCCCCATGGCTACTTGGCAGCTACTACGTCGGTGAGCTCACCTCGGTACTGATCTGGGCGCTGGCCGGCCTCGGCCTGATGCTGATCACTGGCCATACCGGGCAGGTCAGTCTTGGCCATGCCGCCTTTATGGCAATCGGTGCCTTCACCAATCTGGCGCTGATGCTGCGGGGTTGGAATTTCTTTCCGGCATTGATTGCCAGCGCGCTGGCATCCGGCATTATCGGTGCCATCATTGCCCGACCGATCTTGCGCATGAGCGGCATTTATCTGGCCATTGCCACGCTCGCTCTCAGCATCATCATTGAAGATGTGGCGATCATGGCAGAGCCGATTACCGGCGGCGTCTCTGGTCTGTTTGCCCCGACCATTGAATTTTTCGGCCTGCAGGCAGACCGCTACGGTGACCCGACTACATTCTATTATCTGTGTCTGGTGGTACTGGTACTGGTAACCCTCGCCTACGTCAATCTTCTGCGCTCGCCCACCGGGCGATCGTTTCTTGCGGTGCGCGACAGCGAAGTGTCCGCCCGGGCGCTGGGCGTCAACATAGCACGCACCAAAACACTGGCATTCAGTCTGTCCTGTGCGATTACCGGTCTGGCCGGCGCCATGTATGCGCATCTTGTACAGGCGGTGAACTATGAAAGTTTTCTGGTACTGATTTCCATCACTCTGCTGCTGCAGGTAGTGATCGGTGGGCTCGGATCCATACATGGGGCCTTTTTCGGTGCCATCGTGGTAGTGATGCTGCCGCAACTGATTGCCATCAGCCGTGATCTGCTCAACAACAGCTTCGGCATCAGTATCGCCTCGTACCCGGGTATGGATACCGCGCTGTTCGCCCTGATCATTCTGCTCATGGTGATCTATGAGCCACGCGGTATTTACGGTATCTGGATCAAGGTGCGCGCTTGGCTGGAGCTGTTTCCACTTTACCGCAAGGGTATGTTCCGCCGCTCACGCAGCTACCTGAAAACGGAGCGCATGCGATGAGCCTGCTACAGATTGAAAACCTGTCGATTGCATTCGGCGGCGTGAAAGCCGTTGACGGAATCAGCTTTCAGGTCGAGCCCGGCGAGGTGTTTACCATTGTCGGGCCGAATGGCGCCGGCAAGTCGACCAACTTCAATCTGATCAGCCGGCTCTACGAGGCCAGCAGCGGACGCATTATTTTCGATGGTCAGGACATTACCCGGCGCCCCGCCCACGATGTGGCGAAGCTGGGCATCGCTCGCACATTCCAGAACATCGAGCTGTTCGATCACTCCACGGTGCTACAGAACCTGTTAATCGGCCGTCACTCCCGGCGCGGCACGCAATGGTGGCAAGATCTGCTGTTTCTGCCCAAAGTACGCCGCAGTGAACGCGAGCATCGCCGCATCGTCGAGGAAGTGATCGACTTTCTTGAACTGGCTGCCTACCGCGACAAGCTGATTGCCGGCCTGCCCTATGGCGTGCGCAAGGTGGTGGAAATTGCTCGCGCCCTGGCCTCGGAGCCACGCCTGATACTGCTCGACGAGCCGGCTTCCGGTCTGAGCGTGGAAGAAACGCAGAGCATGGCCTGGTGGATTGAAGACATGCAGAAAGATCTTGGCCTCAGCGTACTTATGGTGGAGCACGATATGAGCCTGGTATCGCGAGTCTCTGACCGGGTACTGGCGGTCGCTGAGGGCAAGCCGCTGGCGCTTGGCACTGCCGCCGAGGTGCAAGCCCACCCGAAAGTCATTGAAGCTTATCTGGGCACGGAGGCAGGGTCATGAGTGCGCTGCTGGATGTGCGCAATCTGGAGGCGTTTTACGGCCCGGTGATGGCGCTGCGCGGTGTCTCCATCGAGGTGCCGGAGGGCAGTATAGTCACCATTCTTGGTGCCAACGGTGCCGGCAAAACCACCCTCATGAAAACCATTTCCGGCGCGCTGGCGCCGAACAAGGGCAATATCCAGTTTCGTGGTCAGCGCATTGATGGGCTGGAGCCGGATGTCATGGTCAAACGCGGCATTGCCCATGTCCCTGAAGGCCGTGAGGTCTTTCCATTCCTGAGTGTCGCCGAGAACCTGATGATGGGCGCCTACACCCGTCGTGGTCGCGCCGAAATCAATCGCGATATCGAGATGGTGTACGACTACTTCCCGATTCTGCGCGAACGTCGTCAGCAGAATGCTGGCACCCTCTCCGGTGGCCAGCAACAGATGCTGGCAATCGGTCGTGGTCTGATGTCGCGTCCTTCATTGATGCTGCTGGATGAACCGTCACTGGGGCTGTCGCCACTGCTGGTACAGGAAATCTTTGCCATCGTGAGGCGACTGAATCAGGAGCAGGGGGTGACCATCGTTCTGGTTGAACAGAACGCCCATGTCGCCCTGCAAACCGCCGACTACGGCTATGTACTGGAAACCGGCCGTATCGTAATGGCTGGCGCTGCCGAAAAGCTGCTTGATTCTGATGACATCCGCGAGTTTTACCTTGGCCAGTCTGCTGATCAGGACAACGACGCGCGGGCCGACAAACGCTGGAAACGCAAGAAGACCTGGCGCTGATGATGAACCAGACTGCACTGCAAATCGAAGGCTGCGATACCGTCGTCAAGCTCTGGCGCAAGAAGTGTCTTGAGCGCGGAGACCGTATCGCTCACCGGGAAAAGGATCTGGGCATCTGGCAACGCTTCAGCTGGCTCGACTATTACCACAGCGCTCGCGCCATTGGCGTTGCACTCATGGAGCTTGGCCTGCAGCGCGGACAGGCGGTCTCCATTCTCAGCGAGGACAACAAGGAATGGTTGTACTGCGACATGGGCGTAGTCGGTGCCGGCGGGATCAGCAATGGCATTTACACCACGGATAGCGCCGAACAGCTTGCCTATCTGATCAATGACAGTGGCTCGACTTTCCTGTTTGTCGAGAATGATGAGCAGTTGGACAAATACCTGACAGTACGCGATCAGCTGACAACGCTGATAAAGGTAATTGTCTACGATCGCAAGGGGCTGCGTAACTTCAACGATCCGATGGTGATGTTTCTGGATGAACTGATCGCTCTGGGGGAAGCTGTCACTGATTCAGAACAGCGCTTCGCCGCCAGCATAGCAGCCAGTCAGCCGGATGATGTTCGCATGTTGATCTATACCTCCGGCACCACCGGCGCCCCCAAGGGAGCGATGATCAGCCACCGCAATATCCTGTTCCAGCTGAAAGCCGGAGAGACAATGCTGGAGGCCCGGGATAGCGATGAGCAACTCTGCTTCCTGCCGCTATGTCATATTCTGGAGCGACTGGTATCGGTGGAAATACCCACCTACAAGGGCTGCACTGTTAACTTCGCAGAAAGCCCGGAAACCGTTTTCGACAATCTGCGCGAAGTCTCACCGCACACCTTCACCGCCGTGCCTCGGCTGTGGGAAAAAATCTATAGCAGCCTGATGAACATGCGCACCGATGCCACGGCGTTGGGCCGCTGGGCGTTGGATCAGGCAGTGGCCTCGGGGCTAGCCGTACATGGCACCGCCACGCCCTCCCCTGGACAACGCCTGCGCTACCAGTTCTGGAACCTGCTGGTTTTACGCAATCTGCGCAACATGATCGGCATGGGCCGCATTCGTCGCGCCACCACCGGCGCCGCACCGATATCTCCTGATCTGATCCGCTGGTTTCACGCCATCGGCGTCCCCCTGTACGAAGGCTACGGCATGACCGAGAGCACTGGGGTCATATCCGTCAACACCACAGACAGACAGTGCATCGGCACGGTTGGGCATGTACTACCTGGCACCGAAGTAGCCATCTCCGAGCAAGGCGAAATTCTGGTACGTGGCGGCCATGTTTTTGCTGGCTACTGGAAAAAGCCGGAAAAGACCGCCGAAGATATTCGCGATGGCTGGCTACATACCGGCGATATGGGCAAGCTCGAAGACGGCATGCTGACCATTACCGGTCGCATCAAGGACATCATCATCACCGCCGGCGGCAAGAACATTACCCCGGCAGAGATCGAGAGCAAACTCAAGTTCTCGCCGTTTATTTCCGATGCAGTAGTGATTGGTGATCAGCGCAAGTATCTCACCTGTCTGATCATGATTGATCAGGACAACGTGGAGAAGTTTGCCCAGGACCGGCAGGTACATTTCTCTGATTTCGCTTCACTGTGCCGCGCCCCGGAAGTATTGGAAATGATCGAAGGCATTGTTACCGAGGTCAACCGATCATTTGCTCAGGTAGAACAGATCAAGTACTTCCGCCTGATCGACGTGCTGCTGACTGCAGAAGATGACGAACTGACCGCGACCATGAAGCTGAAGCGCTCCTTTGTGGAGAAAAAGCATAAGGCGCTGATAGATTCCATGTACTGAACAAGGAGAAAACGGTGAAAAAGATCTGGCTGGTTGCACTGGCGGCACTGACCGTCGGTTGCTCTGACAAACCTGAAGTCCGTGGCATCACTGACAGCGAAGTGATTATTGGTGGTATTCATGACCTGTCGGGCGTGTTTGCCGCCTTTTCTACTCCGGCAGTACGCGCCGCCAACCTGTATTTCGATGAGGTTAATCGTAACGGCGGCATCCACGGACGCACTATTCGCTATATCGTCGAAGACCACGCCTATCAGGTGCCGCGCGCTGCTCAGGCCACAAACAAGCTGGTCAGCCGTGACAATATTTTTGCCATGGTGATGAGCCTGGGCACACCACAGAATCTGGCCGCCTTCCCGGTGATGGATCGTAATGATGTACCCAGCATCATGCCGCTGGCGCTGTCTGCGCAGATGCAGACAGAAGGCGACTTTTCCCGCCGCTTTGTATTCGGGCCAAGCTATTACGACAGTGTACTGGAGGGCATCAACTGGATGGCCGAGCAGTACGACATCAAAAATCTGTGCGTCATGTATATCCCCTCCGACTTTGGTCAGGAAGTGAACCAGGCAGTGATCGATGCCGCCGCCAATAGCGACAAACTGACGCTGAAGGAAACAACCTCCCATCGTCCAGACGAAGGTGATTTCACCGGCGCCCTGTCACGCCTGCGTGCCGCTGAATGCCAGTTAGTTGCCGTGGCACTGGCGGTGCGACCAATCATCTCGGTCACCGCAGCCGCTCGTGATATGGGCTGGACCGATGTCAAGTTCATGGTCTCTCAGGCCGGGTTTCACTCTGCGGTCGCTGCGGCTCCAGGCAATGCCACAGAAGGTCTTTACGGTGTTTCGGCCTGGCAGGATATTCATACTCGCCAAGACAACCCTGAAACGGCCGCATGGATAGACAAATACCAGCAAGCAGCCGGAGAGTTCCCCAGCAGCGGTGCAGTTCTGGGTCATGTCGGCGCTGATATCTTTGTACGGGCACTGCAGGCCGCAGGCCGGGATCTGAGCGTGGAAGGTCTGGTAACAGCCATGGAAACGCTGGACTTCGTTGAGCCTGTTACCGGGGTGCGGGTGCAAATGTCAGCCGACAATCATCAAGCCGCCAGTGGCATTCATATCTCGCGGGTCGAGAATGGCGTCTGGACACCGCTGACGGTGATCAACCAGCGCTGACCCTTACTCGCCGGTTAAGGCAGGCGCTGCTTCCAGCAGCTGCCTGCCGATGTCCGGAACTGGCACAGGCTTGCCCACTCCGTAGCCCTGCAGATAGTCCACCCCCAAAGCCGCCACCGTACTGGCAATACCCGAGTGCTCAACATATTCCGCCACAGTTTTCAGCCCCATGGTGCGGGCAACTTGAGTGATCGACGACACGATCGACTGATCCACCGTGCTTTGTTCAATGTTACGGATAAAACGACCGTCGATTTTCAGAACATCAAATGGAAAGCTGGTCAGATAATCAAAGGTTGCCAGACCGGTTCCAAAATCATCCAGAGAAATGGCAAACCCGAGATCCCGCAGACGTCCCAGCAAGGCACAGGCTGCCGGCCAGTCGGCAATCTGTTGACTCTCTGTGACCTCGAAGCCGATCAATCCGCAAGGCAGGGGATAGCGGGTCATCAATGACGTGACCCAGGCAGGGAAATCCGGATCTGCCAGCACATCGCCAGAAAGGTTCACGGTGAACTTTCCGATTTTTGCCGCCACCTGCGGCTGCTGGTGTAGCCAGGCAAAGACCCGCTCCACGACCCAGCGATCCAGCTGCCCCATCAACCCGTAGTCCTGAGCGACCGGAAGAAACGTGGCTGGTGAGACAAGCACACCATCGCGGCCGAGCATACGCAGCAGAATCTCGAAATACGGCTTACCGGGGACAGCCTGCACCGAACGGATTTCCTGACCATAAAGCAGAAAGCGGCCTTCATTGAGCGCTGCCTTGATCTCCTCAAGCATGGCCAGCTTCTGCTGGCGCCCCACCACCATGTCGCTATCCATACGACAGCGATACACAGGCCGGTCGGTAAGCTGGGCAGCATGACGCGCCGCCTGGCCGGCGGCAGACAGCGCCGCCTCGACCACATCATTGCCACGCAACTCAATCACGCCGAGAGATACACCCAGAACGTACACAGAACCATTACGACTGAACGCATAGCCCTGCAATGAACGCCACAGACGATCCAATGCCTCCTCGCCTTGCAGATCATCATGCCCGTGCCAGTAAAACCCGAATGCTCCCGCACTCAAGCGTGCCACTGGCACCAAACCAACCCTGTCTACTATGCTGGCGCCGACGTGCTTCTCAAGATCGCGGACAAAATCCAGATCAAGCAAATCCTGCGCTTCGGCGAAGTTACGAATCTCCAGCACAGCAAGCAGATGATGATCAGCAGCGAACTTTGTCCGGTCGGCCCTGACAACCTCGAACAGACCGCGATCATTCAGCAGCCCGGTACGCAAATCACGCCGGGCCTGTTCACGGAAGCTACGCGACAGGGCAGCACGATCCTGACTGACCGACTGCACCAACTGCGACATCAGTGTCATCATGAAAATCACCAGCACCGCTTCAACCAGCAGAAATCCTGCAGGCAGGCCGAGCATGCGGATGCTGATCACCACATACGCCAATACAATAGAGGCCACCAGTGGCACCGCCACCAACGCCAGCCAGCGCTGGCCGCTCATCGCCGCCCAGGCCAGCATCGGGAAGTACAGGTAGGTTAGCGCCTTGCCATAGTCGGGCTGACCGCGCAGCAGCGCCACCACGCTCAAGATGATCAGGCTCGCCAGCAACAGGGCGAAGATCAGTGTTCGCAATGCCGGCAATGAAGCTCGGAAGCCATCCCGAAACGATCGAACTACCTGCTCCGCAATCGGCGCAAACAACATCACGCCAAGCGCCTCCGACAGCCAGTAAACCAGCCAAACATCATGCAAGCGGAAATCAGAGAACATGCCCTGCTGATAGAGAGCAACCGTGGTCAAAAGCGAGGTAGGCAGCAGAGGCAGCAAGGCACCCCAGAAATAGAAGCGCAAGGTATCTGACAGGGAACTGAGCAACTCCCGGTTGGACAGCCTGCTGCGCAACAGCGCCCCTGCCAGGGCCGCTTGCAGACTCTGCTCGACCAGGATCAGAACGATCACCTGGGTCGAATGGCCGCGCCATACCAGCCAAACGGCCAGCACCGCAGCATAGATCACTACTGCCCTGAATCCGAGCACCAGAACCGCACCAATGGCGATTCCCAGCGGCGGCCAGATGGCAGACATCTCCGATACGTCCACCGACAGCAGCCGGGACAATTCCGCCGCCATCAACAGGGCAAACCCCACCAGCAAGCTGGCGGACAGTGCTGACCATGGCTTATGGAAGCTATTCATGGGGCGGCACACAGGCGGTAACAGACAGATCAGTCTGTTACCGCCCGCGTCAAGGAACCGTGACCTGAAAATCGAAAGACAGGGCCATTACTACAATCAACACATCAGCGCCCGGCTTTGAGCATCTCCCAGAATTTCTCGTACACCAGCAAAGCCTCACCGACATCCTCCTGTACTTCAGCGTTGACCATGTCCTCGGCCACCGGATACACGGCGCGATCCGCCTTGACCTCCTCATCCAGCAGCTCTCTCGCCGGCAGGTTCGGCGTGGCGTAACCAATCTCGGCGCTGATCTCGGCAGCAATTTCCGGG
This sequence comes from Alcanivoracaceae bacterium, assembly GCA_041592575.1. GTDB lineage: Bacteria > Pseudomonadota > Gammaproteobacteria > Pseudomonadales > Alcanivoracaceae > PGZG01. Next base: position 3,609 of record JBFHPX010000032.1, on the reverse strand, counting down.
CGCAGCACAAAGTCTATGAACTTGTGCGCAGCCTCAACATTCTTTGCGTTCTTCGGAATCACAAAGCTGTCGAACCAGACGATGGCGCCCTCCTGGGGGTAGATATAGGTAAGTGCAGGCATGTCCTCGGCACCCATCACCGCCTCACCGTTCCAGATCATGCCAATGTCGGTCTCACCTTCCAGATAAGGCATGCGCGGCGCGTCGGAGTTAAAGGTGCGAACACCTGGCATCAGCTCTGCCAGCTTGTTGTAGGCGGCTTCGATCTCTTCCGGGTTGGTGCTGTTGGCGGAATAGCCGAGCACCCGCAGACCGACGTGAAATACTTCACGCACATCGTTCATCATCATGATGCGGCCCTGATATTCCGGCCTCCACAGATCCGCCCAACTGGTCACGCCGGCCGGATCGATCACATCGCCATTCACCGCAATACCGGTGGTACCCCACAGATAGGGCACGCTGTACTGGTTGCCCGGATCGATATCCAGATTCACCAAAGTCGGGTTAATGTTATCGAATCCGCTCAGCTTGCTGCGATCAATGGGTGCCAGCAGACCTTCGTTACGCATCTTGTTGACGTAATAAGTGGAAGGCACGGCAAGATCATACTGACTGCTTTCATCAAGCAGCTTGAGCCGGGCATACATCGCTTCGTTGCTGTCGTAGGTGGTGTAAACCACCTTGATGCCGGTTTCCTGAGTGAACTGATCGAGCACTGTCTGTGGCATGTATTCGGACCAGTTGTACAGATTCAGAACCTGTTCTTCCTGCTTGCTGCAGCCTGCCAGTGTGACCGCCAGTATGGCGGCGAGTGCAACCTTCTTCATCGCTTGCTCCTCATCAGAATAAGTTGGGAAATCACCAGCATGATCAGCGAGAACACCAGCAGCAGGCTGCCAAGGACATTGACCTCCGGCTTCAGGCCGACACGCACCATTGAGTAAATACGCAAGGGCAATATCTCATAGCTCGGGCCACTGACAAAGGTGCTGACCACCACATCATCCAGCGACAGAGTAAAGCCGAGCAGCCAGCCGGCCAACAAGGCCGGCATCATCACTGGCACCAAAATGGTGCGAATGGTGGTGAACTCGCCAGCGCCGAGATCACGGGCCGCTTCCAGCAAGCGCTGGTCGAGGCCATTCAGCCTCGCCGCCACGGTGATCACCACAAATGGCAAGCAAAAGGTCACATGTGCAAGCAGCAGGGAGATAAAACCGAGCTGCAGACCCACCAGCAGGAACAGCGCCAGCAGCGAAATGGCGAGGACGATCTCCGGCGACATCATTACCACAAACAGCATGCCGCGCAGAGCTTTCTTGCCCCGAAAGCGGTAGCGCTGCAGCGCCAGCGCGGTGAGCGCACCGATCAGTGTCGACACTGTCGCTGCCGCCAGCGCCAGCCATAGCGAATTCCACATGGCCTGCACCATGGCATGATTGCTGAACAGCGCCTCGTACCAGCGCAGACTCCAGCCGCCCCAGCGATAGGCAGTGCGTGAATCATTGAACGAGTACACCACCAGTACCGCAATCGGCAGGTACAAAAGCGCATACACCAGAAACAGGTAGACGCGAGGCAGCCAGGCTTTCATGTCTCGCCCTCCTCGCCAAGACGCCGACGACTCAGGCGATGGGCCAGCAACAGTACTGCCATGGCCAGTGTCAGCAGCACACTGGCGGCGGCACCAAATGGCCAGTCGCGCGCATCGAGAAACTGGTTCTTGATAACGTTACCGACCAGCAGATTCTTTGCCCCACCGAGCACATCGGCGACATAGAACATGCCCATGGCCGGCAGCAATACCAGCAGCACGCCGGCAATCACGCCCGGCATAGTCAGTGGCAGCACCACATGAAAAAAAGTCGCCACCCGGCCGGCGCCGAGATCGTGTGAGGCCAGTAACAATTCCCGGCGCAGGTCCTCAAACACCGCATACAGCGGCAGAATCATAAACGGCAGCAACAGATAAACCAGCCCGACAATCACCGCTCCCTCTGTGTACAGCATGGTGATCGGTGCATCGGTAATGCCGAGCGACTGCAGAGCGCTGTTAATCAAGCCATTGCTCGCCAGCAACAGTTTGATCGCATAGGTGCGCACCAGCGAGTTGGTCCAGAATGGTACGATCAACAGGAACATAAGCAGCGTCTGCCAACGCTTGTCGACCCTTGCCAGCGCCCACGCAAACGGATAGCCGATCAATAGACAGAGCGCGGTAGTGATCACTGCCATATACAGGGAATGAAGAAAAACCTGCAGATAGAGCGGATCCACAAGCCGCAGGTAGTTATCCAGCGTCAGTGGCATGGAAAGAAAGTCGGACGGGTCACGGGTCATGAAGCTGGCACCGATCACCAGCAGGTTCGGCAACAGCACCAGTAGCAGTAGCCAGCTCCACACCAGTATCAGAACCGCCGTGCGAAACGGCTGACGCTCAGACTGCGACGACATCGTCAGCATCATCCATGGGCAGCATCCACTCCCAGCCATCCACCCAGCTGACCTTGACCGGCTCGCCAAGGCGGTAATCAAATGCCGGATCATCTTCATCGAAGAATTCGCTGGCCAGCACCAGATTTCCGTCATCAAGACGAATCAGGGAATCCAGCGTGCTGCCCTTATAGTTGCGCTCGATTACTGTGCCGGCAAAGCCGTGGTCCGCATCCGCAGCCAGCACGCGGATATCCTCCGGGCGCAGCAACACATTGACCTGCTGCCCCACTACAACGGGAAACTCCCTCTTGCGCAGATCGCAGGGAAGACCACGAATATCCACATCAATGCGCTCGCCATTGACCGCCATGACCCGAGCCGGAAAAAGATTGGTTTCACCAACGAAGCGCGCGGTAAAAAGGTTCTCGGGACGCTCATAAATCTCTCGCGGTGTGCCAAGCTGCTGAAGCACTCCATCACGCATCACCGCCACCCGATCCGACATCGACAGCGCTTCTTCCTGATCATGGGTGACAAACACAAAGGTAATGCCAAGTTCACGCTGCAGGCGCTTCAGTTCCAGCTGCATCTGCCGACGCAGCTTGTAATCGAGGGCGGAAAGCGGCTCATCAAGCAGTAGCAGTCGCGGCCGCTTGACCACCGCCCGGGCAATCGCCACCCGTTGCTGCTGGCCACCGGAAAGCTGATGCGGCTTTCTGTCAGCAAGCTGATCCAGTTGCACCATCCCCAGAACATCGGTAACGCGCTGATGAATCTCATCCTTTGGCCGCTTTTCCATTTTCAGGCCATAGGCAACATTGCCGAACACGGTCATATGCGGAAACAGGGCGTACTGCTGGAACACGGTATTCAGCGGTCGGCGCTCCGGTGGCACCGGGGAAAGGTCCTGACCGGCCAGCGTCAGACTGCCACTGTCGGCCCGCTCGAAACCGGCCAGCAGTCGTAACAGCGTGGTCTTGCCGCAACCGGACGGGCCGAGCAGGGTCAGGAACTCGCCATCGAGGATATCCAGATCAAGCGAGCGCAGCACCGCCTTGCCGGCGTAATGCTTGCTGATCCCGCGTACGGAGAGGAGGGTCTGGCTCATCGGCCCCGGCCTGTGATGCGACCGGGCTATTGTTCATAAATCCGCCGGCACTGTCATGCATG
>JBFHPX010000031.1:0-14013 GCA_041592575.1 Alcanivoracaceae bacterium | reverse complement strand
TGTATGCCCTGCTGGGCGGCTTCGGGGTTGCCGCACTGGCTCCCTGGCTACATCAACTGTTCGGTCGTCACAGCGGCTGGGCTCTGGCGCTTTGGCCCGCCACCCTGTTGGTTTATTTCTGCGGTTTCCTTGCCGGTGTCAACGACGGTCCGGTGCTGATCCAGCACAACTGGATTCCGTCACTCGGCATTCAGTTGTCATTTATGGTCGATGGCCTGTCGCTGCTGTTTGCCATGCTGATCAGCGGCATCGGCATATTGATCGTTGCCTTCGCCGGTCGTTATCTTGAGGGGCATCGGGACCTGGGCCGCTTCTACACCATCCTGCTCGCCTTCATGGCATCCATGCTCGGTCTGGTACTGTCGGATAATCTGATCGCACTGTTCGTATTCTGGGAGCTGACCAGCATCACCTCCTATCTGCTGATCGGCTTCAATCACGAGGATGCGGCGGCACGGCGTTCGGCGCTGCAGGGCCTGTTTGTCACCGTCGGTGGCGGCCTGGCGCTGATGACCGGACTGATCATGCTGGCCATGGTCGGCGGCAGTTATGAATTGTCCTCCCTGCTTAATCAGGGTGACGTCATTCGCGAACATGCGCTGTATGCGCCGATGCTGTGGCTGATCCTGCTTGGCGCATTCACCAAGTCAGCCCAGTTTCCGTTTCACTTCTGGTTGCCCAATGCGATGGCGGCGCCAACCCCGGTGTCCGCCTATCTGCACTCCGCCACCATGGTCAAGGCCGGGGGCTATTTGTTGGCCCGACTGAATCCTGCCCTCGGCGGCACTGAGCTGTGGCTGACGGTGCTGGGCAGCGTCGGCGCCATCACTCTTTTTATCGGCATCTGGCTGGCACTGCGCAGCACCGGCATCAAGAAAGTGCTGGCCTACTCCACCGTGATGGCGCTTGGCACCCTGACCATGCTGATTGGCCTTGGCACACCACTGGCCGTCACTGCAGCGATGGCATTCCTGCTGGCTCACTCCCTGTACAAGGGCGCGCTGTTTATGGTTGCCGGCATCATTGATCACGAAACCGGCAGCAAGGATCTGCGTGATACCGGCGGTCTGTTCCGCGCCATGCCGATCACCGCTGTGGTTGCCGGCATGGCCGCATTGTCACTTGCCGGTGTTATTCCGATGTTCGGCTTTGTCGCCAAGGAGCTGCTTTTTGACGCTGCGCTGAAGAATGCAGCGAGCTGGATTCTGGCACTGGTGATAGCAGGCACCATCATGACCGTGGCGGTGGGCGCGCTGGTCGGATTCCTGCCCTGGTATGGCGCGTTGGTGAAAACAAAGAAGCAGCCGCATGAGGCGGCGCCTGCGCTGCTGGCCGGCCCAGTGGCGCTGGCTCTGCTCGGACTGGGCTTCGGTATCGCCGCACCCTGGGTTGACCGGATGCTGCTCGGCGCCGCGGCAACCGCAGTTGCCGGCGTCCCGGTTGATTACCCGGTCTCACTCTGGCACGGCTTCAACACACCGCTGCTGCTCAGCATCATCAGCCTGATCGCCGGCCTGCTGCTGTATCGCTGGCGCCATCATTTCCGTCATCACACCCGATTTACCGAAACGCTGGCCAGAACCGGTCCGGAGCGGGGCTACGATCTGATCATGGCCGCTCTGGTCAGGATTTCCGCCGCGCAAACACGGTTCTTTCAAAGCGGCTATCTGCGCTACTACCTGCTGATTGTTCTGCTGACCTTTATGGCGCTGGTATGGACTGTGCTGTTACTGCACTGGCCGGCGCTGTCGGTCGGCATCCATCTGCAAGGCATCCAGTTGCATGAATATGTGCTGGTGTTTGTATTGATGGTTGCTGCGGTGGCCGCAGCAAGAACAGACTCTCGTCTCGGCGCGGTCGCCTCCCTTGGCGCTGTCGGCTTCACCGTGGCGCTTTTGTACGTGATGTTCAGTGCACCGGATCTCGGCATTACTCAGGTTCTGGTGGAAACCCTGACGGTCATTCTTCTGGTGCTGGTGCTGTTTCGTCTGCCGAAATTTCTGCGTCTGACATCAGCGACGTTGCGACTGCGTGATGTGTTTGTCGCCAGCGCTGTGGGCATCACCATGACCTGCCTGCTGCTGTTCGCCGCTGATGCCCGTTTGTACCAGAGCATTTCCCACTGGCATGTGGCCCAGAGCGTACCAAGCGGCTATGGCCGTAATATCGTCAATGTGATTCTGGTGGACTTCCGGGCACTGGATACGCTTGGAGAAATCTTTGTGCTGGCACTGGCGGCCACAGGCGTGCTGGCGATGATACGGCTGCGGGCGGAGGATAAACGCAAATGAGCATGCCTAATCGCCCTGACTCGCTGATTCTGCGCGTTACCGGTCATTTCCTGTTACCGCTGCTGATCATGTTTTCCCTGTTCCTGCTACTGCGTGGCCACAATGAGCCCGGCGGTGGCTTTATCGGTGGCCTGGTGGCAGCCGCAGCCATTGCACTGCATCTGTTCTTTACCAGCGTTCAATCGGCGCGCCGATTGATCTGGGTCGACCCAAGAGACCTGATTGGCTGGGGCCTCTGTATCGCCATTGCTTCAGGGCTGTTCGGCATGTTCGGCGGCTTGCCATTCCTTAGCGCACTCTGGGTTGAGCTGAGCGTGCCGATATTCGGCATGCTGAAAGTCGGCACGCCGTTGCTGTTTGATATCGGGGTTTATCTGGTCGTAATTGGTACCGTGCTGAACATACTGCTGGCACTGGCCGAAGCGGAGGACGCATGAGCACCCTGCTTGCCACCGCCGTTGGCGTGCTTTACGCCACGGCGATTTACCTGATCCTGCGGCGTTCGATCGTCAAGTTGGTGATTGGTCTGGTACTGCTGTCCAACGCCGCCAATCTGCTGATCTTCACCAGTAGTGGTCTGACCCGTTACGCACCACCACTGATTCCGGAAGGTGCCAGCGCCGTGGTCGATGGCATCGTTGCCGACCCGCTGGCCCAGGCCCTGATCCTGACTGCCATTGTGATTGGATTTGGCGTACTCGCTTTTGCCGTGGTGCTGATTCACCGTGCCTATGAAGTGGTGAAGGCCGACGATATGGACCAGATGAAGGATACCGACACATGAACAGTGCGGTAGCCCTGCAAACCACCCTGCCAATTCTGATTCCGCTGGTCGCCGGCGCGCTGTCTCTGGTGGTGTGGCGCTCGCGGCAACTTCAGCGCGGCATCAGTGTGCTCGGTACCGGCGCATTGTTGCTGGCTTCGATCTGGTTGCTGCTGTCGGTTTACGACAACGGCATTCAGGTGATGTATGCCGGCAACTGGCCTGCGCCATTCGGTATCGTGCTGGTGGCGGACCTGCTCAGCAGTATCATGGTTTTGCTGACCGGTATCACCGGTCTTGCCACCGCGATCTACTCCCTCGCCACCATTAGTAAGAAACACGAGCACTACGGTTATTATCCGCTGATGCATCTGTTGCTTGCCGGTGTAAACGGCGCCTTCCTTACCGGAGACATTTTCAATCTCTATGTCTGGTTCGAAGTCATGCTGGTGGCGTCGTTTGCGCTGCTGATTCTCGGCGGTGAACGGGCGCAGATGGAAGGCGCAATCAAATACGTGACGCTGAACCTGGTCTCATCAGCGATCTTCCTGTCGGCGATTGGTCTGCTCTATGGCCTGACCGGCACCCTGAATATGGCCGACCTGGCAGTGAAACTTGCCGAGCATCAGGACAACCCGATGGTGCAGGTGGTGGCGATGCTGTTCCTGATGGCATTCGGCATCAAGGCCGGCGCCTTTCCGTTGTTTTTCTGGCTGCCGGCGTCCTATCACACGCCACGGGTCGCGGTGTCTTCACTGTTTGCCGGGCTACTCACAAAAGTCGGCGTGTACGCCCTGTTCCGCGTTTTCACCCTGATCTTTCCGCTTGGTGATTCGCTGATTCGGGATCTGCTGCTGGCCATGGCCGGCGCCACCATGCTGGTTGGCGTACTCGGTGCGGCGGCGCAGTTCGAGTTCCGGCGTATTCTGTCTTTCCATATCATCAGCCAGATCGGCTACATGCTGATGGGGCTGGCGCTGTATACGCCGCTGGCGATTATCGGCGGGGTGTTCTACATCATTCATCACATTATCGTGAAATCGAACCTGTTCCTGATCAGTGGACTGGTGTATCGACTGCAGGGCAGCTACGAATTGAAACAGCTCGGTGGCGTCTGGCGCAGTCATCCGATGATCGCCGTGCTGTTTCTGATCCCGGCGCTGTCGCTGGCCGGCTTACCACCGTTGTCCGGTTTCTTTGGCAAATTTATTGTCATCAAGGCCGGCGTCGAGGCACAGCACTGGTGGCTGGTTGGCATAGCCCTGTTGGTGGGTCTGCTGACACTGTATTCGATGATCAAGATCTGGGCGGAAGTATTCTGGAAAGCCATGCCGGAAGGTACCACAGCACCGGCCCGACAACGTGGCGGCACCGGCCTGATGGTACTGACTATTGTCGCGCTGGCGACGCTGACGGTGCTGATCGGCGTCGCCGCCGAGCCGGTGTATAAACTTGCCGAGTACACCGCCGCGCAGTTGCTCGACAGTCAGTCCTATATCCAGTCCGTGATGGGAGTGCACTGAGATGGGAGCGTTTGCCTGGAACATCCTGCTGGCGTTGATCTGGGTGGCGGTCTCCGGCGACATCAGCGGTGCCGGCCTGTTCACCGGCTTCGTGCTGGGCTATATCATCCTCGGCCTGACCTTGCGTGAGCTGCCTGTGTTTGCAGCCTATGTTCGCCGCGTGCCGAAGATATTCCGCTTTGCCGGCTATTTTCTGAAGGAACTGATTCGCTCCAACCTTCGCGTGGCCTGGGATGTGGTGACGCCGACTCACTATATGAAGCCGGCGGTGATCGCGGTTCCTCTGGATGCCAGAACCGAAGGCGAAATTGCCTTGCTGGCCAATCTGATCTCACTGACCCCGGGCACCCTGAGTCTGGATGTCTCCAGCGACCGTCGGGTGCTGTACCTGCATGTCATGTATCTGGACGATCTCGATCAGACTCGCGCACAGATCAAGCAATTTGAGGCGCGTGTTCTCGAACTGTTGCGCGAGGAGAAATCATGATTAGCGTCGCTGTCTGGCTTGCCTTTGCCATTCTCAGCCTGTCACTACTGCTCGGCATTGTCAGGCTTTTGCTCGGCCCGACACTGCCGGACCGGGTCGTTGCACTGGAACTGATGGCCTCACTGACCGTGGGCTTTATCGGCGTGCACGCCATTGCCTCGGAGCGCTTTGCCTTTCTTGATGTCGCCATGGTGCTGGCGCTGACCGCGTTTCTGGCCGCCGTCGGCTTTGCCCGGTTTCTGGAAAGGCGGGGGATGCATAGCGATGACTGAGTGGATTGCTGCACTGCTGTTGCTGGCCGGATCACTACTGATGCTGCTTGCCGCGCTCGGCGCCCTGCGCATGCCGGATCTGCTGATGCGCATGCATGCCACCACCAAGGCCGGCGCGCTCGGCTCCGGGCTGATCATGCTCGCCGTTGCCGTGTACTTTGCCAATGCCGAAGTCTGGGCGCGAGTGCTGGCGATTATCGCGTTTATCATGCTGACCGCACCGGTGGCCGCCCACATGATTGGCCGCGCCGGCTACTTTGTTGGCGTGCCGCTGTGGGGACGCATTCTGCGTGATGATCTCAAGGACCGGTACGATCCTGAGCATCACACGCTGGACTCGCCGGAGGAATTTGCCGAGAAGAGACAGTTCGAGGACCGGCGCCACCACTGAATGCCTGCACCGCCCTGGTGCATGTCATGACGCAGCACTTCGTAAGGAGTAGCATCAAATCACACCAACCAGCTTGCGGAGGCCACCATGCTTCGCGGACTGTTTCTTGATCTCTCCGGCGTGCTGTATGAAGGCAGTCAGGCGCTGCCCGGCGCAGTCGATGCCGTCCGGCGGCTGCAGCAATCGTCACTGCAACTCCGGTTTGTCACCAACACCTCGCGCAGGAACCGCCAGCAGATTCTGGCGGATCTGGCATCCATGGGTTTTGCGATTGAGCCCGAGCAGCTGTTCACCGCACCTGCTGCGGCTGCCAGCTGGGTGCGCGAGCACAAACGCCATCCACTTTTGCTGGTGCATCCGGATATTCGCTGCGAGTTTGAGCCGCCCTCAGAGGCAGAACCGGACGCCGTGGTCATCGGTGATGCAGAGAATGATCTTAACTATCAGCAACTGGATATCGCCTTTCGCCTGCTGATGGCGGGTGCACCGTTGATCGCCATCGGTGACAACCGTTACTTCAAAGCCGATGGAAAACTGCATCTGGATGCCGGGCCTTTTGTCCGGGCACTGGAGTATGCCGCCGACGTGGAAGCTATTGTGACCGGCAAACCCTCAGCGGCCTTTTTCCAGCAGGTGCTGAACGACACCGGGCTGAAAGCCGAACAGGTGATGATGGTGGGGGATGATGTATTTGGTGATGTGGAGGGCGCGCTGAAGGCGGGGCTGCAGGCCTGTCTGGTAGAAACCGGCAAGTACCGCGCCGGGGATGAGAAGCGCATTGCCGGCAGGTTCAGCACCCATCAATCGCTGGCGAATCTGGTTGAGACACTAGGGTAGGCAACGGGGAACTTTGCAAATAGCGTCACATCTGTCGCGTTGTCCATCGCAGCGCGCTGGCCGCCGCTGGTATCTCCTGTCATTATTCCTGACGTTACGGTTGACGAGAGGGATTCCTGCAATGGACGCACATCAACATTACCGAGCGCCTGAAAGCACATTGACCGAACGGGGCAACAGTCGCAGCGGCGGCAGCGTCGAAGCAGCACTGGCCGGGCAAGCGCCATGGTCCATAGCAGATGTCACCAGCCAGTCCTGGAAACTGGTATCCGGCTTCAAAGGCCTGTTCTGGCTGGCGATGCTTGCCTATATCGGTGCTGCAATTATTCTCAGCGGCATTAACAGTGCCATTAATGCCGCCGTTGGCAATGCAGCTCTGGCCGTTGTCCTTGAGCTGGTTTCCAACGCCCTGCTGGTGCCGTTAATGGCGGGCTTGATGATGCTATGCGTAAGGCGTGTGGCGGGTGCTGAAACGTCCTTCAGCATGATTGGTAATTACTATGACCAGATCTTGCCGCTGTTCGCGCTGAACATTTTTGTCGTCATCCTTGTCCTGCTTGGCATGGTTGCCCTGCTTATCCCCGGCATTTACCTGGCGGTGTCCTACGCTCTGGCCGTGCCCTTGCTGGTTGATAAGAAAATGGGCATTTGGGAGGCCATGGAAACCTCTCGCAAGGCCATAACCCGTTGCTGGTTCCGCTATCTCGGACTGATGTTGCTATCCGGCCTGGTCATGTTCGGCGGCGCCTTGGCACTGGGCATTGGGCTGATCTGGACCATGCCAATGGCGATGCTGATGTTCGCCAGCGTTTATCACGAGATGTTCGGTTTTGAGGGTGACGCCTGAAACGGTAACTTCAGCGCCGGCTTTGTGTCGGCGCTGAAGTTACGTGACAACGTTATTTCCGCATTGCCTTCAGGGCAGCATCAAGATTATCCACCGCGCGGTCCACATCATTGAGTTTGTCCAGCCCGAACAAACCAATCCTGAAAGTCTTGTAGCTTGACGGCTCATCACACATCAATGGCACGCCCGCCGCTGTCTGCAAGCCCTGCTCAATGAACTTGCGGCCGTTATGGATCAGGTCATCGCTGGTATAGCTGACCACCACGCCCGGCGCAGCAAACTCCGGCGCGGCCACGCTGCGGAAGCCATTCTCTGCCAGCAACGCCCGAACCTTGCGCCCCAGTTCCCACTGCCGCTCTTTCAAAAGATCAAAACCGATCTTCTGTGTTTCCAGCATGGTATCGCGGAAGCGCGCCAGCGAATCGGTTGGCATGGTGGCGTGGTAGGCATGACCACCATTAATGTAGGCCTGCATGATCTGGTGCCATTTTTTCAGGTCGCAGGCAAAGCTGCTGCTTGTGCGTGCCTGCATCACCTCCACCGCCCTCTCGCTGAGCATGATCAGCGCCGCGCATGGCGATGAGCTCCAGCCTTTCTGCGGCGCGCTGATCAGTACATCGACGCCACTGGCTTGCATGTCCACCCAGATGGCTCCGGAGGCAACACAATCCAGTACAAACAAGCCGCCAACTTCATGCACAGCATCTGCTACTGCTTTCAGGTAGTCCGACGGCAGAATAATGCCGGACGCGGTTTCCACATGCGGGGCAAACACCAGCGCCGGCTTTTCCCGACGAATGCTTTCCACCACCTCGGCAATCGGTGCCGGCGCCCAGGCCGGGGTATCGCCCTGCTCCACCGGTCTGGCCTTCAACACCACCTCGGCGGCGGGAATCATGCCCATCTCGAAAATCTGCGACCAGCGATAGCTGAACCAGCCATTACGAATCACCAGACATTTCTCGGCGCCGGCGAACTGCCGTGCCACCGCTTCCATACCGAAGCTGCCGCCGCCGGGCACCACTACTACCTCGTGCGCGGCGTAGACCTGACGCAGGGTGCTGTGGATGTCCCGCATCACGCCCTGAAACATTTGCGACATATGGTTCAGTGAGCGATCGGTAAAGACGACGGAAAACTCAAGCAAGCCATCGGGATCAACGGCGGGGAACTGGACAGACATGGAAACCTCTTTAATGCAGGCGCGGCTGCATGATCAGCAGCAGGGCCCGGGCGTGTTCAATGGCGCTGTGGCCAAGACTGGTCAGATAACCACCATCTGCCTGGGTAATCAGGCCCTTGGCATGCAAGCGCCCGGCGGCGGCCACAGTTTCCGCCGAAGCTGTGTGATGGTGAACCTTGATGCCTTGCTGGCTGCAATCCGGGTTGAACTGCATCAGCACGTGGAGCTCTTCAAGAATTTCCGGGGATAGCTCTGGCGAACCCGACATGATCACTCCGCTTGTTATTCTGGATACCGCCCGATAATGCGCCGGGCTCCGCCCTCAGGCAAGCCTGTCAGTGCGCCTGATCCCAGTTGCTGCCAACGCCGGGGTCGACCACCAGTGGTACGTCCAGTTTCACCGCTGCCGCCATGCGCGTGGAAACTTCCTTTACCAGCTGCTCGACATCCGCATCCGCCACTTCGAACACCAGCTCATCGTGTACCTGCATGATCATCTGCGCATCAATACGGCTTTCAGCCAGCCAGCGATCCACATCAATCATCGCGCGCTTGATGATATCGGCAGCGGTTCCCTGCATCGGTGCGTTGATGGCAGTACGTTCGGCGCCCTGACGGATATTGGCATTGCGGGAACGAATGTCGGGCAAATAGAGGCGCCGGCCGAACAGGGTTTCGACATAACCATTATCAGCCGCCTCTGCCCGCGTCCGTTCCATATAGCGCTTCACTCCGGGGTATTTTTCGAAGTAGCTGTCGACGTACTGCTGGGCCTCCTGGCGACCGATACCCAGCTGCCTGGCCAGCCCGAACGCGCTCATGCCATAAATCAGACCAAAGTTGATCGCCTTGGCATTACGTCGCTCCAGATCCGTCACTTCGTCCACTTTCTTGCCCGCCACTTCTGCTGCGGTAGCGCGATGAATGTCCAGCCCCTTGGCAAAGGCATCAAGCAGGCCGGCATCGCCGGAAAGATGCGCCATGATACGCAATTCAATCTGCGAGTAATCTGCTGCCACCAGCTTGCGGCCCTTCGGCGCAACAAACGCCTGACGAATGCGTCGCCCTTCCTCGCTGCGCACCGGAATGTTTTGCAGGTTGGGATCACTGGATGAAAGACGCCCGGTGGCCGCCACCGCCTGATGATAGGAAGTATGCAGTCGACCACTTCGTCGGCTGATCATTTCCGGCAGCTTCTCGGTATAGGTGCTCTTCAGCTTGGCGACACTGCGGTAATCCATGATCACCTGCGGCAGCTCATAATCCAGCGCCAGCTCTTCCAGCACCGCTTCAGCGGTGGAGGGCTGGCCGGTGGGCGTTTTCTTGACCACCGGAATTTCCAGCTTGCCGTACAAGATCTCGCCGAGCTGTTTCGGCGAGCTGAGATTGAACTGCTGACCAGCCACGTCCCAGGCTTTCTGTTCCAGCTCGACCATCTTCTTCGCCAGCTCAGTACTCTGCCGACGCAACATATCAGCATCCAGCTGGCAGCCATTGCGCTCAATTCGCGACAGCACCGGCACCAGCGGCATATCAATTTCGCGGAACACCTTTGCCAGAGACGGCACTTGCTCCAGCTTTGGCCACAGCGCCTGATGCAGTTGCAGGGTGACATCAGCATCTTCGGCGGCGTAACGGGCTGCCTCATCAATGCCAACCTGGTTAAAGGTCAGTTGCTTGCTGCCCTTGCCGGCAATCTCTGAAAACGCAATGTTCTTGTGACCAAGATATTTCAGCGCCAGTGAATCCATGTCGTGGCGCGTGGCCACAGAATCGAGCACATAGGATTCCAACATGGTGTCGTATTCGACGCCACGCAGGATGATGTCGTAATTGGCCAGCACACTCATGTCATACTTCAGGTTCTGGCCGATCTTGCGATGCTGCTCGCTTTCCAGCAGCGGCTTGAGCAGCGCCAGCACCTGGCCTCGATCCAGCTGATCTGGCGCGCCAGGATAATCATGTGCCACCGGAACATAGGCGGCGACACCAGGGGTAATGGCAAACGAAACGCCAACCAGTTCGGCATCCATGTAATTGAGGCTGGTGGTTTCGGTGTCAAACGCAAACAGCTTTGCCTTGTCGAGCGCCTCGATCCAGCACTCAAGGTCCGCCAGCGTCAGAATGGTTTCATAGCCATCATGGGAAAGCTGAAATTCCTCCACGACGGCCTCTGCACTCGCTGCTGGCGCCACCGTTGCCGGCCGGGTTCTGGCAGGCTCATTGCCCTGTGTTTCATTCAGCCAGCTCTTGAACTCCAGCTCGCGGAACATCCGCTCCAGCGCTTCCCGGTCCGGCTCCGCCGGGCGCAGGTCCTCCAGCGTTTCCTTTAAAACGCAATCAGTTTTGATGGTGGCAAGCTGATAGGACATAAATGCCATGTCGCGGTGCTCGGCGAGTTTCTCCGGCATTTTTTTCGCGCCGCGGAAATCCAGATCGGCAACCTTTTCCAGATTGGCATAGATGTTTTCCAGCGAACCGAGACCCTGAATCAGCGCCAGTGCAGTCTTTTCGCCCACGCCGGGCACGCCAGGGATGTTGTCGACCTTGTCACCCATCAGCGCCAAATAATCGATAATCAGTGACGGCGGGATGCCGAACTTTTTCACCACGCCGTCCGGATCCATCACGGTATCGGTCATGGTGTTGACCAGCGTGACATGTTCACCCACCAGCTGCGCCATATCCTTGTCGCCGGTGGAAATAATTACCGGCCGACCCTCAGCCGCGAGCTGACGGGCAAAGGTGCCGATCACATCATCGGCTTCGACGCCGTCTTCGACAATCAACGGCAGGCCCATGGCGCGGATTAATGCATGTAACGGCTCCACCTGCGCACGCAGATCATCCGGCATCGGTGGACGATTGGCCTTGTAGTGCTCGAACATTTCATCGCGGAAGGTTTTGCCCTTGGCATCAAAAATCACGCCGATATAGTCCGGCTGATAATCCTTGATCATCTTGCGCAGCATGTTGGCGACGCCGCGCACCGCGCCGGTGGGCTGGCCGGTGGAAGTGGTCAGCGGCGGCAGCGCATGAAAGGCGCGATACAGATAGGACGAGCCGTCGATCAGGACGACGGGCTTTTGCTCGGACATCAGAATTCCAGTGTGGCGACAGAAGCGATCAGAGCATCTTGCCGAACGTACGGCAGATTTCAAGGATGGCATGGCGTGCGGCTGGCACGACACCGCCCATGCCGAAAAACCCGTGCACCAGATAATCGTAATCCAGCTCGGCCACTGCCACGCCGGCAAGGCGAAGGCGCCCGGCATAAGCCAGCCCCTGATCACGCAATGGATCGCGGGCTACCACCACCAGCGCTGGCGGCAGATGCTCGACACTGGCCGCCAGCAGCGGCGATGCCATCGGATGCTGGGCATCATTGAGCGAGTTGTAATAGTGGTCGCGGAACCAGTGAATCAGGCTTCGGGTCAGGCCGAGGTGCTCGGCATAACGACTTACCGAGTCATCAACCATGCGGCCATCAACCTGCGGATAGATCAGACATTGGGCCGCTGGCATCGGCAGGGTCCGCGCCTGTGCCTGCTGGCAAATCACGGCGGCGAGATTACCGCCGGCACTGTCGCCCATCACCCCAAGCCGGGTCGGGTCAGCGCCGAACGATGGCGCCTGGGCGCGAAACCATTGCCAGGCGGCAATAGCATCTTCGGCTGCAGTGGGAAATTTGTGTTCCGGAGCCAACCGGTAGTCGACGCTGGCCAGCACCGCGCCAAGACGATTGCAAAGAAACCTGCAGAGATGATCGTAGCCGGCAACGGAGCCGATCACATGGCCACCGCCGTGAAAAAACAGCACCCCTGGACGCAGTGCGTCGGTATGACCCTCCGGCCAGTACACCCGCACCCGGATATCGCCGCCATTGCCGGCGAAGCCAAGGTCCTCAACCTTGCCGACATGCTCCTTCGGCACATCCATCAACGCGTACAACTCGTCGTACTGACGGCGAGACTGGTCCACCGGCAGGCGATCCAGCTCCGGGCGCAGACCGCTGGCGGCCAGCAACAGACGCAGCCGGCCGTCAAGGCCTTCACGAACATCCGGCTCCGCCACCGATGCAGCCATTCCGCAAAGTGGCGCCGGCAGTTTCAGCACACTGCCGAGGGCAAGGCGTTCAATCCGGGTTCGCAGGGACATAAGCTCAGAAAAACACCATCAGGCCGGCTTCAACGCCAGTAAGGTCGATCTCATCCTTGCCACCGTAATTCATGTACTCCAGTGACAAACCAATGCGACGCGGTGAGTTGAACACCGGCAACTCGATTTTCGGCAACTTCAGCTCCATGCCCATGCCGACGCCCCATGACAAGTCCGTGGCGGAGTCATGATCCACCTGCGTGGCACCACAACCACCAGCACAGATATCAGTCTCGCTACGCAGTTGCACATCAGCCACGCCCAGCAATGCATGAACAAACAACTTGTCGACCAACCGCAACTCGATCAGCGGCACATCAAATGGCAACCTTGCGGTGCCATAGACCCCGGCGACATGATCAACATCGATCTGGATACGCGTCCCCGGAAAGCGCTGGGTTTCATGCCAGAAGCCGCGACCAAGGCGCACCTCGGCGCCAAAGTGGGGGTCGATCATACCGCCAAGCCGAAACAGGAAGCCGCCCGCCGTTTGATCCAGCACATCGCCATCGACATTCAACGTCATGATATTAGCGCCGACGTAGGAGGTCGGCGCATCGCGATAGACCGAGATTTCGGCCAGCGCCGCCGGGCTCAGGGCAAGCAGCAGCGCCGCCGGAAAAATTCGGAAACCCCTCATGTTCACTCCTTGTTGTTGTTCTTCTGGCCCCGCAAGGCAGTGCGCTGGCGCGTCAGTGGGCAAGTATACGCCAGCACGGCGCAGAGGAAAGGGCAGCGCGCCCTGTTACACTGCCGACCCATGAGTGTCTTTACCGCCGTCTCCGGAACCGACCTGACCCGCCTGCTTGCCGAGGCCGGCCTGCGCCTGCTCGATTTTCGCCCGGCCAGCAACGGTATCGAGAACAGCAATTACCTGATCGATGCCTGTGGCCCTGACGGCAAACGCTCGGATGTGGTGCTGACCCTGTTCGAGCAGATGCCCGCCGCCGTGCTGCCCTGGTATGCCGACCTGCTGACTGCCGTAGCGGCTGCCGACCTGCCGGTGCCCTGCCCGATTAGCCACCCTCGCGGCACCCTGTTCAGTCTGGCCGGCAAGCCGGCGATGCTGGTGCCACGGCTGCCGGGCCAGCATGTCGACCAGCCCGACGCCGACCATTGCCGGCAAATAGGCGCAGCGCTGGCGCGCCTGCACCAGGTCCGCGTCGCCGGCGCTGCCCCGCAACCCGAGGAACGCCAGCTGCTGGCCAGCATGCTGGCACGTCTGCCGGACAGTGCTGACAAGACCCGCGCCGACGTACAG